>ONLK01000045.1 GCA_900318615.1 uncultured Eubacteriales bacterium | reverse complement strand
GATTTTACTGTGAACTGATTTCTCAGTTCTGGTTTGTGTTTCTCAAAAATAAAATTAAAGAAACTTTCAAGGTTTGTTTCACTGTTCAATTATCAATGTTCTTGCGTTCTTTGCTCTCGCGCGGAACTTTTTTAATATATCATATTCTTTCGAACTTGTCAACACCTTTTTTTGATTTTTTTTACCAGCAGAGCCGTTCGGTTTGCTGGTAACATTCCGTTCGTAAGTTGTCCAAATTAAGCTTACATCAAACTAGCCGCAAAGCAGATTGAATAATTGTGCTAATCAGAAACCAACGCGCTGCCCGCTCTGTTTGGCAGACCGGATGCAGCATTACATCATGTAAAACCCGAAAAGCTGTTGAACGGAGAAAGAGGGATTTGAACCCTCGCGCCGGTTATAGCCGGCCTACACCCTTAGCAGGGGCGCCTCTTCAGCCTCTTGAGTATTTCTCCTCGCCTGATCTATGATATATTTTCAATTGTCATGCGCTTTCTTCTTCAAAACGCATGGATTATTATATACAGTCAGGGAACATTTTGTCAATCACTTTTTTAACTTTTCACCTTGAATTTTCTCTCAAAAATTCGCCTTCACTTTGCATCAATCTGCACAGGCATATATTTCTGCAGCTGTTCCACCGTCGGTGCCCGGAACACATAACACCCCAGACGAGAGGCACTGTCCGTCACATCGCGTATCTCAATCGGGTGGATATCCTTCAGCACCACCCAGTCGGGATGATCCGCGTTCAATCTGTCAAAAGCTTCAATATCTTTCTGACCGAATATAAAGCGCACGGCTGCCGGAGAAACATCATGAGACGTAGTCAGATCCAGTTCTTCCCCCAGCGCTGTCAGGATAACATTGCGTGTAAAATCTATTCCTGTTGTCAGAGGAACAAGCGTGCTTCCTATAAAATCGCCGCCCATGCGTGCACCTATCTCTATGATTGAAATATTCCCCTGAGAATCAATTTTCAGTTCCGAGTGGGACGCACTGTCTGTAACCATCAGTGTGTCCAGCGCATGGAAAACAACCTTCTTCACTCTTTCCAGTGTCTCCTCATCGGCCGGTGCCGGTTCCAAATGTCCGGTTTCTATATAGTGCGGATATCCGGTCGTATACTTTAGTGTCATCGTCAGAAAATGATGAATGCCGTGTCTGGAAATGCATTCGATGCTGTATTCCTGTCCTTCGGCGAACTCCTCAACCAGTGCCTTTTTTTCAAACCCTTCCGATTCTGCGAAATCAATGGCAGCCTCCAGCTTCCCGGGATCATACAGCTTTGTAATTCCCCGGCTCCCTGAACGGTCTGTCGGTTTTACAATAATAGGATAGTTCAGCTTTATTCCATGAAGATCAGACGCCGGTCCCACAAGAAAACTTTTCGGAGATGGATCCCCGTTTTTTTCAAAACACTGCCTCATACTATGTTTATTTGTGGAACGGAGGGTACACTCCATGGAATTTCCGGTCAGGTTCATGTTCTGAGCAACATAATTAACCGTTATGCTGGCCAGGTCCGATGCAATGCTGCAGATGCCGTCGATCCCTATTTCACGGCATTTTTCCAGAATTTTATCCTTCTCTACAATACTGATCGGATAAAAATAGTCTGCAGAATGTTCTCCTATGTCTCCTGTCTGCCAGGCAAATACATGTGTTTCCAGTCCCATCCCCTTTGCCTTCTCAATCAGGGGTTCCTGAAGATAAGACGCTCCGATAATCGCTAATTTTTTCATTTTGTCTCCAATCATCCTCACAGCCGGTATCATTTATTCTTCGGGATCTCCTTCAAGTACAATATGAATATTCCGAAGTACTTCCTGAAGTTTTTGTTCACACTGATCCAGGCTTTTCCCCTGTATCATTACCTGCCCGATACGATCGCGTCCGTTTGTATAACTTCTGACCTCATCTCCCGCCCTGATATTGAAAGACAAATCCCTGACCTCCGGCTGCGGAAGATTATGGTTGATAATCTGACGGACCCTGCCTGTGCGGCGGCTGATTAAGGTGTGGGATAAAAAGGCAGTTCCCGTCGGATGATCAAAGAAACGGCTTACGTCTTCCCCCAGGGCCAGCCTGACAATGACTTCATAATAATTACATCCAAACCAGGCACCTGTCATTTCGGAAAGACCGGTAGCTCCGGAACGCCCTGTCAGCTCAATAATATAAACTCTGCCGTCCTTTTTTATAAGATCACAGTTCACCGGACAGTTATCCAGCCCGATGGCCTTTACCGCTGCCTCAACCTGCCGGCGAACCTGTTCTCCCAGCATTTCCTCGTCACGAAATGGAATGGAATGACCAATCGGCGTCGGAGTTGTGCTTAGGAAGGCTTCCGTATTATCCGGGAGTATAAAAAGCAGTTTCCCGTTTTGTATCATGGCCTCTGCTCCAAAAAGCTCCCCTTCTATAAACTCCTCAATCAGGCAGTAATCCTTCCTCGTCTCCTGCATGCTCCGCCGGAAATTCTGTCTGGCTTCATCCCGTGTATCACTGCGGTAAATACCGCGGCTCCCCATCAGATCAACCGCTTTCAGAATAACCGGAAAGGCCAGATGATTCATAGCCTCCTCCAGCTCCGTCTCATTATGGACACAGTAAAAGCGGGCTGTCTGCACTCCGGAAGATCGCAGGGCTTTTTTCATCTCAAATTTATCAGAAGCCTTCCCTGCGGCTTCCATGGCAGGTCCGGGAAGATGAAGTATTTCGCACGCCTGCCCGATCGCCCGCATTCCCAAATCCAGCCCGCAGGTGGCAATTCCATCTGCACGGCATGCCGCGGCGGCCTTTGTAACCGCATCCGGATCGGAAATATCTGCATAAACACATTCATCCGCATAAGAAAACCCCGGATAACTTCCGGGGATACTGGCTGCAATCGTATGCACACCGAGCTGCCGTGCCGCCTCATAAAGCGGAATCTGCGTATAGCCGGCTCCCAGAACCATCAATCTTTTCACGCTGCAACTGCCTCCGTTCTCAGGTTTACTGTCGGCGATAGTGTAGCATATTTTCGGATGCTTCTCAATAAACGCCGGAAAGCTTTTTATGGTAATTGAATTCCTCCGGAGATTGTGAGAAGATAGGCGGGGATATATTTACTCCTCCACATAATATGATTACAGTGGCAAAAGGTACTTTTGACACTCATTTCAAAATATAGGTAAACAATCGGATAAGGAGAGATAAACATGTTGGTCTCGGTCGTGATTCCCTGCTACAATTCCGAGCATACCATCGACAAGGTTGTCGATTCATGCATGGAAGAGTTCGCCAGATGGGACGGCTACGAATGTGAAATGATTCTTGTCAACGACTATTCAAAGGATGGTACCTTTCGAACGATCCAGCGCATGGCCGCAAAATATCCAAATGTGACGGGCATCAGTCTGGCCAGAAATTTCGGACAGCATGCCGCTATCATGGCTGGTCTTGCGTATGTTCACGGTGATTATGTCGTCGGTATGGATGATGATATGCAAAATCACCCTTCCCAGATTAAACAGTTTCTGGATAAGGCGAAGGAAGGATACGATGTTATTTTTGGAATATATAAGAAAAGAAAATTTTCCTTCTGGAAAAATTTAACCAGCAAGATAGGTACCTCTCTTATGAATCATCTTCTGGATGGACCGGAGGGAATTGAGCGCAGTAATTTCTGGCTTGCACGGCGCTATGTCATCGACGAGGTTAAAAAGTATGACGGCTGCGATCCTTTCATCCAGCTCCTTTTTTTCCGCACCACCCACAATATGGCAAACATTGTGATTGACCACTATGAGCGCGAAGTCGGTTCATCCAATTATACTTTCCGCAAGGGACTGAAGCTTTTCATGTCCATCGTCAGTTATTCCACCATCCCGCTGCGAATCTCCACCTACTTTGGAATAGTTTTCTCCCTGGTGGGCTTTGTTTCGGCGCTGGTTGTCCTTATTCGCAAACTGATTGATCCAACCATTGCTGTCGGCTGGTCTTCCCTCATGTGTACCTACCTGCTTCTGGCCGGATTCCTGTTTCTTATGCTGGGAATCATCGGAGAATATATCGGAAGGATCATATTGAACGGAAGCAAAACACCGCAGTACGTTATCAGAAATACCGTCCATGGAGATAAAACGGAAAGTGCGGAAAATTCTGAAACGTCTGCGGCTGCAGGTCCCCGGGGGGATAAATACAAAATTACATCCGACAGCAAAACATCAAAGTAAAATACTCATGCATAATATGGCACAATAACCAGGAAGAAATTGAATACTGCCATCATCACCCAGGCAAGCGACAGGAGACGGCAAAACCAGTCTTTCACCCGATCGCCTGCCTTTAATTTTGTCATCAGCGTCATATATCCATACACGGCAAAATACATAACGCCGTACACAGCCGGTTCAAAATAACGTCCCTGCGACTGTATATCCACCGTATAGGCATAGTCAAAGAAAATGAGAAAAGAAATAACCACGGCGCCGATCATACACAGATTGAAAATTCCTTCCGGCCTGTATTTGTTTTCTCTTTCAACCGTTCTGACAATACGCGTCTGCCTTAAATCCGCGGTTTGAGTTACCTCCCGGCTTACGGTCACCTTCCTTCTGCGCCAGGCGAAAGAGCGAAGTGTGAACAGCATTCCCAGCATGCCGATCCAGGTAATGAAAAAATAAATTTTGCTGACGGCCTCCGGCATGTAAACATTGAAAATCCCGAATACGCCGAAAAAAGAGAGCAGGGAATCAATCAGCCAGTTGTGCGCCCAGCCCGGGTCCTGATAGGTAATAAAATGCCAGAGTGACCAGCCGGCGCCCTGCGGGGTGAAATGGTCCGAAGGCTTAAATCCCTTCGCCGCATATATCTCCGAATAATAAGAGGAAATATTCCTTCCGAGAATGTCGCCATGGTAAATCACGGCGTTATGGATGAAGAACCAGCCGCAGATCGCCAGTGTGACAGCAGCTACCGCAATTCCGCGCTTCAGTAGAAAGGTAATCCTTTCCTTCCTTGTCCCTTCATGGCAGAAAAGAATGGAAAGAACAAAAAAGAAAAAGCTGAACAGCACCCAGCCGTAAGCATTATAGTAGGACAGCATGCAGATCCCCATGCCGGCAGCCAGAATCATACAGTTTTTCCATGTCCATCCGTCCTGCAGCGTACGCGCCCATGCATAGACGATGACAGAAACGGCCATCAGTGCCAGGGAATCAACATTTACGTATGTTCCAAGGTAATGGTACGCCGGCATAAAAATGATCAGGCAGGCATACAGCATCCCCTTACGGCGCCCGAATAATTCTTTTCCGGTGCGAATCGTAAAGTAAGCTCCGATGGTAATAAACAAACAGCTTGCCATTCTGGCAGCGCGAAGCAGTGCCAGGGGAGAAGTCGTAAACACAGAAACAAGCTTCATGAAAAGTCCGCCAATCATATACGCCAGATACGGATAATACGCATAGGAAAAGCCCCAGGTCGAATTCAGAAGCCCGGGGTCATATCCGCAGGGAAGTCCCGAGGAATGCTGATAAAACCATTCCGCAATATCATACCGCATCTCCTCGTCCGGACCGGCAATCCGGCTGCCCATTATAAAAATCCAGGCGGTCATCAGCGCAAATACCAGCGCGATTGCAATCATTTCTTCCAGTTTTTCATCTCCGGGCATGCGGCTGGTTCTGCAGCCTGCCCTGCTGGTGTCTTTATTCATCGTTCGATCTGCTCTCTCCTGTCTCTATTCGGTAAACCCTGTAAACTTCCAAAATCCTTTTGCCGGCACCGCAGGCTGCATAAGGTGCATGCACCGGAAACGGATCTGCCCCGCTGACGGACACGCACTGCTGACGGATCTGCACCGCTAACCGACATGCACCGCTGACGGACCTGCACCGCTGACGGATCTGCCCCGCTGACGGACATGCACCGCTGACGGATCGATATAAAAAGGACTGCTGTTATTGTACAGCAGTCCTTCCTCTTTTTGAACTTCTTTTTATGCTCCGGCCTCTTCTGAGCGCTGTTTTTTCTTTCCGGTATAATCATGGGCATCGTTCAGCACCATATCCTTCACCTTCATCAGGCGGACCTGCGTGCTTCGCTCATTCTCATCCAGCTTCATGGTAATATAACGGATTCCTTCCCTGGTCTCCGGAATAATAACATGCTCCAGCGCGTTTACGCGGCGTCTCGTCTTTTCAATTTCCTGTGCCATCAGCTGACAGGATTTCTCTACTTCGGCCAGACGAATCATATCCGGAAGAATGTCGGACAGCGATTTTACCGCTCCGTCCAGGTCCCCGGACGTAAAGGCAAAACCGTAGGAATAAATGTCGTTGGCATCCGCGGTTCTCGTTGTTGCCGTGAACGCAGGCACATCAACACTCATGACATTTTTATACGCTGCTTCCACATATACTTCCTGTTTCTGCGCGATCAAAGCTTCGCGCAGCGTCTGCTCGGACATGGCTGCCTTAGCAAGAACAAAATTGCTGTTGGCATCCCGGATCCCCTTCTCCACCTTCAGACGAAGATCCATATCCTCACGCACCAGCTCCAGAAACTGACGCATCAGTTCATCACGCTTATCCTTCAGAAGTCTGTGGCCTTTCACGGCAGTGACAAGCTTTTTCTTCAGCCTGGTTAACTCCATACGGGTCGGCTGGACCTGTGTTGCTGCCAAGAAATCACCTCCTCATTTCATTCGGACGGACTCACTTTTTGTCGTAGTATTCATCGAGCATCTTATCCGGAATACGTTTCAGCTCCGTTCTGGGCAGCAGTCTCAGAAGATCCCAGCCAATGTCCAGCGTCTCCTCAATACTGCGGTCGGTATAATAGCCCTGGTTGACGTAGCGTTTCTCAAACTCATCTGCGAAATGAGCATACTTCAGATCAATATCCGTCAGCGCTGCCTCCCCCAGAATAACCATCAGTTCCTTGGCATCCTTGCCGCGGGCGTACGCTGCAAACAGCTGGTTCATCGTAGCCGCATGGTCGGCACGGGTCTTGCCCTCGCCGATACCTTTATCCTTCAGACGGCTCAAAGACGGCAGCACGTCGATCGGAGGCTGAATACCCTTGCGGTAAAGCTCACGGGAAAGGATAACCTGACCTTCGGTAATATACCCGGTAAGGTCGGGGATCGGGTGAGTCTTATCATCCTCCGGCATGGTCAGGATCGGGATCATGGTGATGGAACCCTTTTTGCCTCTCTGCCGTCCGGCTCTTTCATACATGGTTGCCAGGTCGGTGTACATGTAGCCCGGATAGCCGCGGCGGCCCGGAACTTCCTTGCGGGCTGCGGAAACCTCCCGCAGCGCATCGGCATAGTTGGTGATGTCGGTCAGGATAACCAGCACGTGCATATCCTTCTCAAATGCCAGATATTCAGCAGCGGTCAGTGCCATACGCGGCGTACTGATACGCTCCACGGCCGGGTCGTTTGCCAGATTGACAAACAGAACGGTACGGTCGATCGCTCCTGAATCCTTGAAGGACTGCTCGAAGAAGTTCGCTTCCTCGAAGGTAATGCCCATAGCCGCGAATACAACGGCGAAGGGTTCCTGGGTTCCTCGCACCTTGGCCTGGCGGGCAATCTGAGCCGCCAGCTGTGCATGGGGAAGACCGGATGCCGAGAAAATCGGCAGCTTCTGTCCGCGAACCAGGGTATTCAGACCATCAATCGCGGAAACACCGGTCTGAATGAATTCGGAAGGATAAGCTCTGGCCGCCGGGTTCATCGGCAGACCGTTGATATCCATTCTCTTTTCCGGCAGTATTTCCGGACCGCCGTCGATGGTGCGTCCCATACCGTCGAATACCCGTCCGAGCATATCCTCCGACACGCCCAGTTCCATGGCGTGCCCCAGAAAACGAACCTTGCTGTTGGAAAGGTTGATACCGGTGGATGCATCAAACAGCTGTACCAGTGCATTACCGCCATCAATCTCCAGAACCTTGCAGCGGCGGATCTCGCCGTCCGCCAGCTCAATCTCGGCAAGCTCGTTATATGTAACTCCATCCACACCCGTGACCAGCATCAGAGGTCCGGATACTTCCTGTATTGTACGATATTCCTTAGCCATACTTTACCGGTCCTCCTTCTTAATCAGGGAAACCATTTCCTTTGCAAGTTCATCCTGAATCTTTGTATATTCCGCGTCGATATCCTTTTCCGGCGTATATTTGTAACGGCCGATACGCTCGCGGACTTTCATGTTAACCAGATCCTCAATATTTGCGCCTTCCTCCAGCGCCTTTACGCCGGATTCATAGTACGCATAAACCAGTTTCATCATGTAGTACTGTTTCTTCAGTGAGGTATAGGTATCAATCTCATCGAAGGAATTCTGATGCAGAAAATCCTCACGGATGGAACGTGCTGCTTCCATCTTCAGGCGGTCGCCGGCAGAAAGAGCATCCATACCTACCATCTTTACAATTTCGTTCAGGGAAGCCTCATCCTGCAGCAGGTTCATCAGATTCTGACGCTGTGCCATCCAGTCCGATTCTACATTTTCATCGAACCATTTTTCCATGTCCGCCAGATACAGGCTGTAGCTCGTCAGCCAGTTGATGGCCGGGAAATGGCGCTGATAAGCAAGATCTGCGTCCAGTGCCCAGAATACCTTCACGATACGCAGCGTCGCCTGGGATACCGGCTCGGAAATATCACCGCCTGGCGGCGATACGGCTCCGATCGCGGACAGATAGCCCTCGCGTCCCTCGTGCCCCAGAGAAATGACACGGCCGGCACGCTCGTAGAACTGTGCCAGACGCGAACCCAGGTAAGCCGGGTAACCTTCCTCACCGGGCATTTCCTCCAGACGTCCGGACATCTCACGAAGAGCCTCGGCCCAGCGGGAGGTAGAGTCCGCCATCAGGGCTACCGAATACCCCATGTCGCGGAAGTACTCTGCAATCGTGATACCGGTATAAATGGAAGCCTCGCGGGCCGCCACCGGCATATCGGATGTATTGGCAATCAGAACCGTTCTCTTCATCAGAGACTCCCCGGTGCGCGGATCCTTCAGTTCCGGGAACTCGTTCAGAACATCCGTCATTTCATTGCCGCGCTCACCGCAGCCGATGTAAACAACAATATCTGCCTCCGCCCATTTTGCCAGCTGATGCTGGGTAACGGTTTTTCCGGATCCGAACGGTCCCGGAATGGCAGCCGTACCGCCCTTGGCAATCGGGAAGAAAGCATCAATAACTCTCTGTCCGGTTACCAGCGGTTTATCCGGCGGGAGTTTTTTCTTATACGGACGGCCCTTGCGAACCGGCCATTTCTGCATCAGCTTAATTTCTGCATCGCCCTTGTCCGTTGTGATATGACCAATGACCTCATCCACCGTGTAGGAACCGGACTTCAGATCCTTCACCTTTCCGGCAACGCCGTACGGTACCATGATCTTCTGAAGAACAACCGGTGTTTCCTGGACCGTTCCCAGGATATCACCGGCCTCTACCTCATCCCCGGGCTTTGCGGCGGCCTTGAATTCCCACTTCGTGCTTCGGTCCAGGGCCGGTACCTCAACGCCGCGGCTCAGCAGATTGCTGTGCGTTTTTTCCATGATTTTATTCAGCGGACGCTGAATACCATCGTAAATGGATCCGATCAGACCGGGTCCGAGTTCAACGGAAAGCGGAGCATCCGTGGAGTACACCGGTTCGCCCGGGCCAAGGCCCTGTGTTTCCTCGTATACCTGAATGGATGCCTGATCTCCGTGCATTTCAATAATTTCACCGATCAAACGCTGCTCGCTTACACGTACCACGTCGTACATGTTGGCATCTCTCATGCCTTCGGCGATGACCAGCGGGCCGGCTACTTTTTTTATTGTACCTGTGCTCATCTGCGCAGTTCACCATCCTCTCAACACTTACCTGCTGCCGGCGGCGGACAAAACCTCTTCTGCTCTGCCGCACCGCGCTCTGCCATTATTTTTGACTGCCAAACAGGATGTCGCTGCCGACTGCCTGCTCAACACTGCCCTTGACTCCCTTAATGCCATCCCCTGTATTTCCCTTGACGCCGGGGATGAGGATGATCGAAGGCAATGGCATATCTTTGAATTCCCCGATGGCCGGACGGATCTTTGCCGCCAGCTCTTCGGTTATGTAAATAATCCCGTAACCGCTGTGCGCGATCTGCTTCAGGGTCTGGGAAGCATGTTCGGGATCCGTCTCGGCAAATACGGAAAGGCCAAGCGCTCCGAAACCGTAAATGCTGTCATAGTCGCCCATAACTGCTACTTTATACATACATTTCCCTTACCCTCTCCCGGATTGAATCTTCCGAAAATCCATTCGCCTTCGCCGTCAGGATAATCCGGACCGTTCTGATTTCATTTTCTCTGGCCAGATAATAGGCAACAACCGGTCCAATGGAAGTAATAACCCGTTTCTGCGGCTTGATAGCCTCAATCTGCTGATTATCGCACCAGCATTCAAACGCGGACAGCGATTTCCCCAGGGCCTCGGAAGCTCCGCCAAATCCGTTTCCGGAAAGAAATTTCAGAAGATCTTCCTCTCCTCTGGATGCCGCCGCTGCCAGCTGACTGCAGTTGAAATCCTCGCTCGGCGCCAGCGCCTTCTTCAGGAAATCAGCCGACTTGCCGCAGCGCTCCGCGCGCACCGCAATACGGATATCCGCAATGGATACCTGCGAGCGCACATAATCGCGTATCACTTTGTTTTTCTCTTTCCTGCCCGCTTCCGTCATGGCCATAAGGCACGCACGATCAACCATAATATCGCAAAGCTGCCCGTCACGGGTGGAAAGCATAGTTTCGAAGGCATCCTGCGCCACCTGCCGCATACTCTCCGGCAGGGCATTGTAATCCTTTTCCTGAATAATACGGACCATTTCTCTGCCGCCGTACTTTTCAAGATCATAAAAGATTCCAATCTGCGAATAATCCTCCGCTGTGCACACCTGCTTGATCGCCGATTTCAGATTGTGGAAAATCTGCGGATATGAGAGAATGTCAAAAACCGACGGATCGATTTTCAGCTCCCGCATCAGATCGAGGTTCTTCTGTTCCTCCGCTGCCAGCATGGCGTCCGGATCTTTGTCCGTATCCGCCGTACCCCAGCCGCGGTCGCTTAAGTACCCCATGACCGAATTCACATCACTCATACCTGCCAGCGATGCAATGTCTGCATCCGTCAGCAATGTTTTTTCTTTTACACGGATTCGCGCAACTGCATATACATAATTATCTTTCATTTGCGCTCTCCTTTACCAAAGTATCTCTCTGATCTTATCCCTCAGAAGCTCCTGCTTTTCCGCAAACAGTGCGTCAAATGTACAATTTTCGTCAATGCCGCTGTACTGAAGAACAAAGCCGTCGGCAATATCCGCCGCCTTGCCGGAAACCGTCAGCTTTCCGCCCTTTTTCTCAGCGATGGCCGCTGCCTTTTTTGCAAAGTCAGCCGGAAGCCGCTTTAAGTCCTTCTGAGAAAGGCAGACCGTACCGTCCGCTTTCTGTACATTCTTCTCCAGAAGCTTATAAATGACATTAAAATAATCTGCGCTGCCGGCATTTTTCAGCTGACTCTTCGCTTTGGCGATCACCTCATCAATGATGGCCTGCCTGGTGGTCAGGACAGCCGAACGCTGCTGCATCTGGATGGAAGATTCCGTCCGCTCGCCAATCCGGGCGCATTCTTTATCCGCATCCTTCTGCGCCTGTGCCAGCGTTTTCTCACATTCCTTTCTGGCAGCATCCAGAATGTCATCCGCCTTTTTCCGGGCTTCCGCCTTCAGCCCTTCTGCCTTCGTCTGAGCTTCCTGCAGGATCTCGTTTTTAATATTATCTATTCCTGCCATTTTAATCTCCTATCACTGTAGTATGGATGTCCGCTCCGTTCGCGTTCATCCGTTCCCTTGTCCTTCCCTGATCAGCCGATGTTGGTAACAGCAAGGATGGAGATCAGCAGTGCCAGGATAGCGTAGGTTTCAACCATTGCCGGGAACAGCATAGCTTTACCGAACTGATCCGGTTTCTTGGCTACAACTCCGATCGAAGCAACCGACGTTTTGCCCTGATGGTAAGCGGAAATAAGACCTACGATGGCGATCGGGAGGCACGCAAACAGATAAGCAAGGCCGGTAGCCGTATCCGCCACGGGGCTGCCGCCCAGTATTCCGATTCTGGAAAGAGTGATGAACGTTACCAGCAGACCGTAGATACCCTGGGTACCGGGAAGCAGCTGAAGAATAAGAACCTTGGCAAACTGGTCCGGATCCTCTGCAACAACTCCTGCCGCAGCCTGACCGGCCATACCAACGCCCCATGCCGAGCCAACACCTGCTAATGCTGTAGCCAATACAGCTCCAAATAAAGCTAAAAATGTTCCAGTATTCATAATCCCTTAATCCTCCTTGACATCAATGTATTTGCTGTCCATCTTAAATGATTTGAAAGGTTTTCCGCCGCCGTCATAGAACTTGCCGAAAAATTCGACAAACTGCAGACGGTTCGTATGTACATACGCGCCCAGCGCGTTTATACCGAAATTAAGTATGTGTCCGAACACGAAGATGATAATAAATATAAGTACTCCCGGCACACTCTTTCCGACCATGCTGGCCATCATGTTGATAACGTTCGCAATAACTCCGGTAGCCAGTCCCAGTGCCAGAAGCCTGGAGTAAGACAGAACATCGGAAAGCCAGCCGGTAATGCCGTATACATCGTAAGCGCCGAGAGCAATCCGAAGTCCCCAGTTCTTATGGCCTCTCTCCTGCATGACAAGAATCAGAAGAAGTCCAATCCATGTGATGGCTCTGGCAAAACCATGAAGATTTGCCAGCGGTGAGAAGTCAAAGGAATCTCCCGCGATGGAGCTGAAAAGTTCACTCGGAAGAAGCAGAAGAACCAGTCCGCTGACGAACAGGTACCAGGAAAGGACATCGCTGACCCATCCAAGGATATCTTTATTCTGAAGATATTCCCAGCCTTTAATTCCGAGACCGGTAAACAGATGAATAAGTCCGAAGCCCATGCACCATACCAGCAGTCTCATCGGCTGGTTCAGCGGCTCGAACCACAGCGGTTTCAGTACCGTGGTGCCTTCCGGAGCACCGAAAAATGTCACCGCAATGACATCCAGCGCGTCTCCGAAGAAACCGCCGTACATAAAGCCCCAGAATGCGGTCGAAAGTCCGCACCAGAAAAACAGCTGCATCATCTTGCGGGTGCCATCCGCCAGATGTTTGTGCCTTGCCAGTATAACAGCGCTGAACACAGCCATCAGAATGCCATATCCGGCGTCAGAAAGCATCATTCCGAAAAAGATTACGTAGAAGATCGACATGATAAATGTCGGATCCACTTTGCCGTGCTGCGGAAGTCCGTAGGATTCCAGAACCCCTTCCACCGATTCGGAGAACCGGTTGTTGTGAAGAAGGGTTGGCTCTTTCTCATCCTCCTGCTTATCTTCCTTCTCAGCCAATGCGCCGAAACGTTCGGAAAGCATTTTGATCATGGCATCCGCCTGATCTTTCAGCACCCAGCCCTCCAGAAAGAACATGTTCTGAGACTGGGGAATCGTTCCCAGCACGCGGTACTTTTCCGCCCTGGTCCGATAATAATCCGCGGCGATTTTGAAATCCTCGCGGCTTGCCGAAAACGGAATAATTTCATTTTTCAGGTTTTCAATCTGCCTGTTTTGTTCCTCAATATCTGCCTTCAAAAGATCGCATTCCTCCGCCGGTGTCACCTTCAAAAGGGTGGACGGACGTGCGAACCCTGCCGCTCTCAAGTTCTGCTCAACCTTTTCGCTTACACTCCTGTGACAGATCACGCCGATGCAGGTCTGATCCGTATCCGATGAAATTACCTGACAGCTGACGGGAGCCGGCTCCGCCAGCTCCTTCGAGGCAATTGCATACAGATTCGCTTCATCCATCTGCCCGGGGATCGTTCCAAGCATAAGTTCGGTCTCCTTCGTGCCCATCAGATTCATGGGCACATCCAGTTTCATCCATGGCTGAAGAGACGCAATCTGATTCTTATCCTTGATAATCGCCCCTTTGCAGTCGCTGATGCCTTTTTCTGCCCGCTGAACACGGATGGCATTCGCAACGCATTGCTGACGGTTACGGACGATTTCATCGTACGTCTTTTTACTGATCTGTTCCTTTTCGGAAAACAGACCGCCTCCTTTGGATTTCGCCGGAGAATACAGGTCAATGATCTTCAGGCACTCGTCAAACAGCTCCGCATTTTTCTGGAACTGAGCGCGGGCTTTCTGCGTATTCATTTTCTGAAGATCAGGATCATCCAGATACTCCGTATCGATTTCCATGTTCCCCATGGACTGCAGCAGCTCAAGGATGGCTTTTCGATTCTTTTTCGGAGCGCAGATACTAAGTTTCTGCATTTCTTTAATAGCCATACAAAACCCTGCCTTTTCTTTTTACTGCGAATTACTGCGAAAAATTTCCGGATAATAATCCGGCACCTTATGAAAGAAGCAGATCGATCGCAGAACCGGCCGCCGCATCCGTTTTCGATGCAGCATTCTTGCGAAGGACCTCATTCTCCTGAGCACAGGTTTTCTGAGCTTTTTTCATCTGCTCGTCAGCCCTGGCCTGAGCTTCTTTCACTTTTGAATCGACCAGCTGTTTCGCTTCATCCGCGGCTTTCTTTTTCAGCTCCTCCGCCTGTTTCTGCGCATCACTGACGATATTGTCAGCCTCCGCTTTCGCTCTCGCGATAAGATCCGCTGACCGCGCTTCGGCTTCTTTTACCGCCTGGATCGTTTGTCCTATCATTAAGGTTCACCTCCTCATGACATTTATTATAAACGAGAAAAGTTCTTTTTCAACAAAAATACACTGAAAAAAAGTAAGGTACAAATTATATTTTACTAATCGTAAGTACCCTGTAAAATTATTTTCCGGCAGTTCGCCCTCTTTTCCCATGATTCGCACCGGCAGAAACCGGATGAACTGCACAGAACAAAGGACCCGGGTTCCGGATGTCTTCCACTATTCTATCCGCCCGGATAAAAAAACCGGAGCGGCATGCTTTTTCAATTCATACCGCTCCGGTTCTCTTCTCAGAATATCTGTTTCCTTACCTGACCGGCCGCTTCCCTGTCTCTCCGGCTTTTCGGCTTTTCAGTCATTCCTGCAGCCTTATTCATCGTCGTCATCCGTGCCGATGCTGTCCGTACGGATGATAAATCTCACAGAACCATCCATGTCCTTAGCAATGCCTGAATAATTGCTGTAATCCTT
>ONLK01000101.1 GCA_900318615.1 uncultured Eubacteriales bacterium | reverse complement strand
GAACATTAGCCCGGTTCTCCCGCCGCGTCTTATTTTGGGTCATATTCCTGCGCGGCTTAAGTTCGGGCATTAGCCCGGTTCTTCCGCCGCGGCCTGTTTTGGGTTATGCAGGCACGCGACTTAAGTCTGAACATTAGCCCGGTTCTTCCGCCGCGTCTTATTTTGGGTTATACAGGCGCGCGGCTTAAGTCTGAACATTAGCCCCGTTCTCCCGCCGCGACTTATTTTGGGTCATATTCCTGCGCGGCTTAAGTCTGAACATTAGCCCGGTTCTCCCGCCGCGACTTATTTTGGGTCATGCAGGCACGCGGCCTAAGTCTGAACATTAGCCCGGTTCTTCCGCCGCGTCTTTTTTGGGGTTATGCAAGCGCGCGGCGGGAATCCTGGCAATGGTGGAGGCCGACGCCGTGTCTTGCCAAGGGGCATGCTAGCAGCGGCGGGAATCCTGGCAATGGTGGAGGCCGGTGCTGCGTCTTACCATCATTATTTGCAAATAATGGTTGACAACAGGCCCGGGGCGAATTAAAGTTAAAGCTACAGAAAAATATATAGAGGCAGCGATGTAGATGAGTATGTCCGGGAGCCGGCAGGCTGGGAACGGGCAGAAAGGCAGCCATCGCCGAACGAACCGGACCGGCGGGACGGGATCGTGGGGGTACGGAAAATATTCGTATCACTCCTTCGTTATCGAAGTGGCGCTATTCATTATGGGAGTCAACAGGGACTATATATGCATAGCATGTATAGTCCTTTTTCTTTCCGGATAGGTTCCATGCGGAGGATGCAGGTGCCTGCTGCGCAGTCATTTTCAGGAGGGAATTTCAACATGAAAAAGTCTATCATGGTTACCTGTGCAGCCATCGCAGCTGCAGCAATGTTATCCTTAAACGGATCTGCTCTGGCAGATGAGGCAGCCACGGAAGCAGCATCAGAGGCAGCCGGTGAGCCGTTCCGTGTCGGCATGGAATGCAATTATGCACCGTTCAACTGGACCACCACCGAAGAAGACGAATTCACACAGCCGATCACCGGCACGGATTTTGCCGATGGTTACGATGTGGTCATCGCCACCCGCATGGCTGAGGCACTCGGCCGCCCGGTTCAGATTGTCAAACTTGACTGGGATAACCTGATCCTTTCCCTGAAGAACGATCAGATCGATGCCATCATCGCCGGCATGACCGATACTCCGGAGCGTGAGCAGGAAGTCGCCTTCACGGATCCTTATTATGAATCCGAGGAGGTTGTCATTGTAAAGAAAGACGGCGACTATGCCGATGCCACCAGCATTCAGGATTTCTCCGGCGCCGTTGTCCAGGGCCAGATGAATACCATTTACGATACGGTGATCGATCAGATTGACGGTGTTACCCATCAGCCGGCAGCTGAAACCTTCCCGGCAGCCATCCAGGCGCTGCAGGCAGGCGCTGTTGACGGCGTTGTATCCGAACTTCCGGTGGCTAACGGCGTTATCGCTGCCAATCCGGATCTGTCCATCGTCCGCTTCGATGAAGGAAAGGGATTTGAGGCTGACACTACCGTTTCCATTGCCGTACGCAAGGAAGATACCGACCTGAAAGACGCCCTGAATAACGCTCTCAGCAAAATCTCCACCGACGAGCGCAACGATCTGATGCAGGCGGCCGTAGAACGTCAGCCGGCAAATGAATAAACGAACGCGAAAAATCCCGCAAGGCTAATTACAGCATCGGCGGAACAAAGTTTTTTCCAAGAGTAAACACGGCGCCGGAACATAGTATTTTCCAAGAATAACACGGCACCGGAACATTGTATTTTCCAAGAGTAACACGGCATCGGCAAATTCTATCATTCAGTCAGGAAGTTAACATGTTTTTTCAAAATTGCTATGACATTTTATCCAAATACGGAAGCAGTCTGCTGCTTGGCGTACGCACTACTTTAATTGTGTCTCTTATCGGTACGGCCTTCGGGCTGGTGCTTGGTCTTCTGGTCGGCGGCCTCCGGGCCGTCCGGCTGGACATCACGTCCAGTTCTGCGGCGCGCTTTTTCAAAAAAATCTTTGATGTGATCGCCAACATCTACATCCTGGTGTTCCGCGGCACTCCGATGATGGTACAAGCTGTCTTCATCTACTATGCGCTCCTGAATGTCATCCACTGGGACAGTATGGGCGCTGCCATCTTCGTTATCAGCATCAACACAGGCGCCTATATGGCCGAAATCATCCGCTCCGGCATTCAGGCGGTTGACGCCGGACAGACGGAAGCCGCCCGCTCTCTGGGCATGTCCAATGCACAGACGATGATGGGTGTTGTCCTGCCGCAGGCTGTCAGAAATGCATTCCCGGCCATCGGAAACGAACTGATCGTCAACATCAAGGACTCCTCCGTGCTGATGATCATCTCCATCACGGAGCTTATGTTCCAGGCTAAGAGCATTGCAGGATCCACCTTCCATTTCACGGAGACCTACTTCATTGAAGCCATGATCTACCTGCTGCTCACCTCAATCGCCAGCATCCTTCTCAATATCATTGAGAAAAAAATGAACCATTCCTCTTCTCTGACACTTCCGATGAGTGACACGGATCCGGCCAACGTTGACCTGATCCAGCGCAAAGGGGCTGAAAGGAAAGGTGAATGACATGCCGGAAAACAGTAAATTTCAAAGCAGTATAATTCAAAAAGATAAAATTCAAACCAATAAAATCAGAACAAGCAAGCCTGTCGTGGAGATCCGCGACATCCACAAACGTTTTGGGAATCTGGAGGTTCTGAAGGGCGTCGATTTCGATGTGTATGAAAAGGAAGTTGTCTGCCTGATCGGCCGCTCCGGCTCCGGAAAATCTACGCTTCTTCGCTGTATTAATCTGCTCGAGAGAGCGGACAGCGGTACCATCCGCGTATTCGGTGAGGATATTCTTCACACGAAAAATGTCAATGCGTATCGTGCCAGGGTCGGCATGTGCTTCCAGCAGTTCAACCTTTTCAATAACATGAACGTACTGCAAAACTGCGTATATCCGCAGCGTAAGGTATTGAAAAAATCCAGGGAAGAAGCCGAGCAGACAGCCCTGCAGTATCTGGATCAGGTTGGCATGCGCCGTTTCGCCGGCGCCGATGTACGCACCATCTCCGGCGGACAGAAACAACGTGTGGCCATTGCCCGCGCCCTGTGCATGAAACCGCAGCTGATGCTTTTCGATGAACCGACCTCCGCTCTTGATCCGGAGATGGTCGGCGAAGTTTTGAATGTCATGAAGGATCTGGCTGAGAAAGGTCTTACGATGATCATCGTAACTCATGAGATGAATTTCGCGCGAGATGTATCTGACCGTGTTGTGTTCATGGATCAGGGCAAAATTGAGGAAGAAGGGCCCGCCGGACAGCTGTTTGACCATCCGAAGAGCCCAAGAACCGAAGCCTTCCTGCGGGCATCGATCAATAAATGAAAAGTTGCTGAAAACTTTGAGCTGAAAAGTTCTGACAGAATAAAGGCTGCCACATATAGTGATGACATGGTGAGATGCAATATTTCTCGCGGCACCTGCCCAGGCCTTGCCCGGGTTTTCACCGCGGCCTGATTTCGGTTGTCGCTTCGGCGCGGCTCGGCGTAAACACGTTGCCCGAAACTTCAGCGCGTGCTTGCTTCGGTGCACAGATTTGTCGCGGCACCTGCCCGGGCATTGCCCGGTTTTTCACCGCGGCCTGATCTCGGTTGTCGCTCCGGCGCGGCTCGGCGTAAACACGTTGCCCGAAACTTC
>ONLK01000003.1 GCA_900318615.1 uncultured Eubacteriales bacterium | reverse complement strand
CGTGTTCGAAAATAGGTAAAATCACGCAAATGCTGTCTATTTTTGTACTAAAAACGGTCAGTTATGCAAAATATTGTCTTTCCTTCCGCACTCATTCCGGCATGTTTATTTCCGGCTTCAGCCGGTGCAGAAACGATATACCGTTGTGGTATCGTATTTTTCTCCCGCCTTCAGCAGCGGTCTGGCAAAGCCTTCCTGATTGATGGAGTTCGGATAGTACTGGGATTCCAGGCAGAACGCCATGCGCGGGCCGTATACGGCTCCGTTCTTTCCGGCCATATCCGCCGTGATGCAGTTTCCGGCATAGAACTGAACGCCCGGAAGGTCCGTGAATACTTCCATCCTGATTCCGGTTTTCGGACTGCAGGCCTCTGCGAATTTTTCTACGGCTCCTTTTTCTCTTTTCAGAACGAAATTGTGATCGTATCCCTTTACATACGTAAGCTGCTGGAAATCAGCATCAATATCCCGGCCGATCGGTTTTGCCGTGCGAAAATCCATAGGGGTTCCCTCCACCGGCGCATACTCTCCGGTAGGAATAGCCTGGTAATCACGGACCGGCGTATAATAATCCGCCTTCAGCATCAGTGTCTGGTCATTGATCAGCCCGCTGTCGTGCCCGGAAAGATTCCAGTAGGTGTGGTTGGTCATGTTGGCGACGGTATCGGCATCGCTCTTTCCTTCATAATGAATAGAAACCGATCCGTCCTCTCCCAGCGTATACGTTACGGAAACCTCAAAATTTCCGGGATAATTCTGCTCCATATCCGCATCCTTCAAAAAGAAGGTGACCAGGTTTCCCTCCGCTCTCAGTACCTTCCAGGTCCGCTTGTCGAACCCGTTCAGGCCGCTGTGAAGATTATTCTCATTGTCATTGATATCCAGCTGGTATTCACGGCCGTCAATCGTAAATCTGCCCCCGGCAATACGGTTTCCGCTTCTCCCGATCACCGCTCCGAAGAAGCAGTTGTTTTCATAGTATCCTTCCGCGCTGTCATATCCAAGCACGACATCGATCCGTTTTCCGTCTTTATCCGGAACCTTTACGCTCACAAGTGTTGCCCCGATATCAGAAACGGAAACGGTCATACCGTTTCCGTTCTCAATCGTGTACAGATGGAGCGGAGAGCCGGATTTATCTTTCCCGAAACTCTTCACTGAAACACTCATCTGTTATTCTCCTGTCTCATTATCCCTTTCCGCCGGAATCATCTTTCCTGGAACGGGTTCTCGCCTTCGTACAGAACGCCCGCCGGATGATTGTATCCGATTTCGGCAGGCTCTACTCCGATATATTTCAGAGCCTCATACAGAGCCTTTCCGCAATGATCAAACATAACGGCGCCGTGATGCGGGAAATTCTTTCCGATCAGCCAGTAACGGTAGAATCTGCCCATTTCCTTAATCGCAAATACACCGATGCCGCCAAAGCTCTTTGTTGCCACCGGAAGTACCTCACCTTCCGCTGCATAGGCACGAAGCTTGTTGTCGGCAGTGGACTGCAGACGGTAGAATGTGATCTTGCCCGGAATAATGTCGCCCTCGATCGTTCCATCGCACCAATCCTGCGGATGCGTCCTTGCCATAATTCTCTGATAGGACAGATGCGGATTGGTAAGCTTGGTGGAGCAGGTGTTTCCGCAGTGGAAGCCCATGAAGGTATCGGTGAACTTGTAATCGAAGCTGCCCCTGATGGCCTCATCGTACATGTCGTGCGGCACGGAGTTGTTGATATCCAGCAGGGTCACTTCATCCTGGCTCACGCAAAGACCGATGTATTCGGAAAGGGTTCCGTAGATGTCAACTTCGCAGCTTACCGGGATACCTTTTTTCATCAGGCGGCTGTTCACATAGCACGGTACAAATTTGAACATATCCTGGAATGCCGGCCAGCATTTTGTCGTCATGGCAACATATTTGCGATAGCCCT
Organism: uncultured Eubacteriales bacterium; assembly: GCA_900318615.1. GTDB lineage: Bacteria > Bacillota > Clostridia > Lachnospirales > Lachnospiraceae > Merdiplasma. The sequence goes on along the minus strand of ONLK01000003.1, from coordinate 79,943 downwards.
TATGCTCCTGTGCCCAGTCGAGAAGCGTCAGCTCATAGGCTGCCAGTTTTTTAAGCATATCACTGCTCTTCGTGTTCATTTCCTTTGCCATATCTTCGACAACTTCCGGAACTCTCTTGTCATCGATATGTTTCTGATAGGATTCGAACAGGTCCAGCTCCGATTCCTCCTCGATTTCAACGCCGAGGTTGTAGAGCTGCTTGATCGGAGCGTTGCATGCCAGGAAGTTTGCCGGTCTCGGTCCGAAAGAGATAATCTTCAGATTGGCAAGACCGATGGCTACTCTTGCTACCGGCAGGAAGTCGTGAATCATATCCGCGCATTCGTCCGCATTGCCAACCGGATAGTCCGGGATATAGGCCTTCACGTTGCGAAGCGCCAGGTTGTAGCTGGCGTTCAGCATTCCGCAGTATGCGTCGCCGCGGCCGTCCAGCAGATCCTTCTGGCTCTCTTCGGCGGCTGCACAGAACATCTTTGGTCCGTCAAAGTGCTTTGCCAGCAGAGTTTCGGAAATTTCCGGTCCGAAATTTCCGAGATATACGCACAGCGCATTGCATCCCGCCTTCTTAATATCTTCCAGTGCGTTTACCATATCGATTTCGCTCTCGATGATGGTGATGGGACATTCATAGATGTCTTCTGCATCGTATTTTTTACTGTATGCTTCTACCAGCGCTTTCCTTCTCTTTAATGAAAGCTCCGCCGGGAAGCAGTCACGGCTGACGGCAACAATACCGACTTTAGCCTTTGGAATATTGTTCATTTCGGTTATCCTCCTTCATGTATATTCATCATATTGCATTGTTACTGCTATATTCAGTATAAGCCTTTGTTCATCCTGATGGAACGGGCAAGATTTTTGCATCAGGTACAAAATCTTATGATTCCTTCAGACAGAAAGGTTCTCACCGGCCAGTCCCAGCGGAGATCCCGCCGGAACGCCTTCGGGGTGTCCCAGCAGCCATTTATTGACATGGGTAAGGTGAGCATCCTCCCCCGCCGCCGGATGGGCGCTCTTCAGATCCGTGTTGGTTCCCTTTGGAAGAACAACGGCCACACGGAATCCGTCCGTTCCCGGATTGCACGGTGCATAGTGCAGTGTTGTCGCGAATACTTCCACGGCGGTTCCCTTTGGAATAAGGAAAGCTTCACATTTCGCCGTATCATAGGTCATTTCATCCGTTACGTCCGCGCGCAGCCCCAGAATAAGCACCGCGTCATCCGCCATGATATTGATCTCCGAATCCCGGTGATATTCCAGCGCATTCAGCTTTTTATTGCAGCCATTGCAGTAGCCGATCTGGATAGGCATTTCTCCGTACACCCTGGCGGAAAGCTCTGTGTACACCGGCAGAGCTTCCAGCTGCGGATCGGAGGGCACATAGACGGTTCCATCCTCCGGGCAGGGCGTTGTCTTTCGAAGTACATCCAGAAGATCCGCAGTATCCAGGCCGCGGATGACTCTTCCATATTTGCGAAATGCCGGATCGGTAATTTTCTTAATCTCCATTGAAATCATTCCTCCTCAACTCTTTATCTGCGGTACTTAGTTCTGGTGGAACAGCGGTTTCATGGCCGGATAGATCCGGATGAATTCCCGGTAGCGGTCCCGATACCGGGCCACCAGCTCCGGATCCGGTTCAACCGTATCCACCACCCGGACAATCGCCGCGGCTGCGCTCTCCACATCCTTATAAACACCGCAGGCAACCATTGCCAGCATGGCGCCGCCCATGGATGGCCCTTCCTCGCAGGCCGGAACATCCACTTTAATGCCAAGTACGTTGGCAACGATTTTTCTCCACAGCGGGCTCTTCGCGCCGCCGCCCACAATCTTCGTGCGGTCAATCTGAATCCCCAGAGACACAGCCACGTCGTAGCACTGTCTCATGCCGAAGGCAACACCTTCCAGAACAGCCTGGGTCATATCGGCTCTCGTCGTATCCATCGTCATGCCGATGAAGGCAGCTCTCGCCAGCGCATCATTCAGCGGGCTGCGCTCGCCCATCAGATAGGGCAGGAAGAATACATGATTTTCGCCCAGTTTCTCAATCTGTTTCTGCTCGCCTGCGTAATCCTTTGTACCAATAATCTCATCCATCCACCACTTGTTGCAGGAGGCCGCGGAAAGCATGCAGCCCATCAGATGATAATGGCCATCGGCATGACAGAAGGAATGAAGCGCATTGTTCGGATCAACGCCGAATTTATCCGAAGAAATAAAGATGGTTCCGGAGGTTCCGAGAGAAATATTGCATCGCCCGTCTCCCACCGTGCCGGTGCCCACCGCGGCAGCCGCATTGTCGCCTGCGCCGGCGGCAACCTTCACGCTGCTGCCAAATCCAAGCTCATCCGCAATTTCCTTCTTCACGGTTCCGACACACTCATAGCTTTCATAAAGTCTGGGAAGCTGCTCCTCCGTAATGCCGCAGATTCTGAGCATTTCCGGTGCCCATCTGCGGTTTTTAACGTCCAGAAGCAGCATGCCGGAAGCATCGGAAAGATCCGTGCAGAACGTGCCTGTCAGGCGGTAAGCCAGATAATCCTTTGGCAGCATAATCTTTTTAATACGGGCAAAGTTTTCCGGCTCATTCGCTTTCACCCACAGAAGCTTCGGAGCGGTAAAACCGGCAAAGGCGATGTTCGCTGTATACTCCGAAAGCTTATCCTTGCCGATCACATGATTAAGATAATCCGTTTCCTTCACGGTGCGGCCATCGTTCCACAAAATAGCCGGCCGGATAACCTGATCCTTCCCGTCCAGTATCACCAGTCCGTGCATCTGTCCGCCAAAACTGATTCCGGCAACCTGCTTCGGATCTATATCCGTGGTCAGTTCCTTCAAGCCTTCGACCGACTTTTCATACCAGTCTTCCGGATTTTGCTGAGACCAGCCCGGATGCGGAAACTCAATCGGGTACTCCTTGTTCACAATTTTCGCAATGTGTCCCTTCTCGTCCATCATCAGCAGCTTGACGGCTGAAGTGCCGAGATCAATTCCAATATAATACATAATGCCACCTCACACAGTTTATACACAGTATAATTAAATAGAAACCGTATTTCTATATTAATGCTATTTGTATAATTTTACAATAAAAACATCCTGAAGGAACACATAAAAAGGCACGGTTCCTCTTGTTTTTCAGACAAGACCAAAACCGTGCCTCCCGGAAGGCTTTATTCAGTTACCCGTCACTTTTCCGTTCTCATCCCGCGGTTTCCGGTAGTTTTCTTCCTCCCGGCGGTCCTCCTCATCAATGACGTCCGCCGGCTGTTCCCCCAGCACAATCGGAAGCGCCCGGTACAAATCCTCAATGACAATATGTTTGTGGCTGCCACCGTATTCTCCGTCGGTTGTCCATGGGATTTCGATGTCCTCGCTGGACCAGAACTCAATCCGGGTGGTTTTGAATTTTACAATATACTTATTGTCTACGTCATTGATCAGCGCATTGGCAATAAGCGGATACTCCGTAAACAGGTCCGGCATCCGGATCAGCGTTACCTCCATCAGGCCGTCATTGAGCGTGACCTCCCTTCCTGTGATTCCCTTGAAACCTCCCACCGAGTTGGAATTGGTAACCATTCCGTATATGAAATCGCCGGAACCGCTCATCTCCTGACTGCGGTAGGTCAGCTTCCAGCCCTTGATGGTAGAAAGGCTTTTGACCCCGGCCAGCAGATAGGCCAGGTGGCCGATCGTGTTCTTGGACTGCTGGCTCGTGGCGTAGGATACTTCTGTAAATGCGCCGAAAGCCGCCACATAGATGAAGTACTTGTCATTCAGCTTTCCAAGATCCACCGGATAAATCTCGCCGGTCGCAATACCGGCGGCGGCAAGGCGCATCTGTTTGGGAATGCCCAGGGAACTGGCAAAATCGTTGGTAGAGCCGGATGGAATGTACCCGATGGGCGTACGGCGGCCGCCTTCCATCAGGCCGGCGGCCACCTCCTCCAGCGTGCCGTCTCCGCCGGAACAGACGATCAGATCATAATTCCCCGCCTCCCGGCAGGTAGTGTCCTGCGCGTCCTTCGCGTACTGCGTCGGATGTACCGTGATTTCCAGATCGTGTCTGGCGAATTCTTCCAGAATATAGGAAAGGTTGGACCGTACCTGACCCGTGCCTGCCCTGGGGTTGTAGATAAAAAGCATTTTTCTCATAGCAATACCCGTTATCCTCCGAAATGCGAAAATTCAGGCGAAGATCATTCCGTCTGTAATTTCCGAAAGTTTTCCTGCCCCGCACATTTCCATGGTGTCACGAAGTTCCCCTCCGAGCTTGTCCACCAGCACCCTGACGCCTTCTTCTCCTCCGCCGTACACGGCGGTCACAAACGGGCGCGCAATCAGGCAGGCGTCTGCGCCAAGCGCAAGTGCACGGAAAACATCAAGGCCGCTGCGAATCCCGCCATCCACGAGTACGACCATATCGCTGCGTTCATGAACATACCTGGCGATCCGCGGGAGCACCTCCGCGGTTGCGGGAACCCCGTCCAGTACACGGCCGCCATGGTTGCTGACGACAATTCCCGCGGCTCCGGCCTTCAGCGCTTTGGCAGCTCCGTCCACCGTCATAATTCCCTTGATAATGAAAGGAAGTCTGGCTTCCCGGATGATGTCTGCCATCTCTTCCACGCTCTTGGCTCCGGCCGGCGGATCCAGATTTTTGAGAAACGGAAGTCCGGAGGCGTCCACATCCATCGCTGCGCAGGAAGCGCCGGCCTCGTGAACCAGCTGCATTTTCTGCCCGATTGTCTCCTCGTTCCACGGCTTTACGGTTGGAATCCCGGAACCGCATTTTTTAATAGCCGCGCAGGCAGCCTTCATTACCTCCGCGTTGGTTCCGTCGCCGGTAAACGCAGCAATCCCGCAGTCTGCACAGGCGCTAACCAGAATATCGTTATAGGTAAGATCGGTCAATTCCGTTCCATAATGAAGCTGTACGGCTCCGACCGGCCCCGCAAAGAACGGATACCGGTAGGTTTTTCCGAACATCTGAAAGGTAGTATCAATCGGTGCACTTTTAACCAGGCAGTCCATGTTGATGCGCACTTCCTGCCATTTTTCGTAATTGCGGACAGCAACATCGCCATTTCCTTTGGCCCCCGGCCCCGGCATCCTGTTTCCGCAGGCACGGCCGTTGCATACATAACAGCCCTTGCAGATTTCACCAAGATGCGGGCGCGCCGCATCCATAAGTTCCTTATACGTCATACTCTTCCTCCCCGGGCCCCTGCTGGCCGCCCGTTCCTCCAAAACTGCTCACCGCTCTGCCCGTATCCTTTTCTGCCGACGGTGCGCTATCATTACTGTCCTCTGTCTCCGCATTTCTCAGAATGAGAGAAGGTGTGATGCAACTGAAAAATAAATAATCATCGAGCAGGCATCGACAATGGTGGTAAGCATCGGGGATGCCATCAGCGCCGGATCCAGGTGAAGTGCCTTTGCCAGAAGCGGCAGGGCCGCGCCCAGGATCTTCGCCAGGATGATCGTTACAAACATACTTACGACAACGGTTACGCAGATCATCAGATGGCCGGGATACTGAATCATCAGGCGCACAAAATTGATGACTGCCAGCACGACGCCGCACACGATTCCCACACGGAATTCCTTGAAGATAACCTTCAGAGCATCGCTCAGTCCGATCTCTCCGGTTGCAAGACCGCGGATGATCATCGTACTGGCCTGGCTTCCGGAGTTGCCGCCGGTATCCATCAGCGTCGGGACAAAGCTGACCAGAAGCGGAATGGCTGTAAATGCCGCTTCATAGTGATTCAGAATCGCGCCGCTGACGGTGCTGGAAAGCATCAGGATCAGGAGCCAGGGGATTCGGTTTTTAGCCAGGTCAATTACACTTGTCTTCAGATACGGCTTTTCATTTGGCGCCATCGCGGCCATTTTCTGGAAATCCTCGGTAGCCTCGGCTTCCATGACATCGACGATATCATCGACCGTGACAATTCCGACCAGGCGTTTTTCCTTATCTACTACCGGCATCGCCAGCAGGTCGTATTTATTAAAATCTGCGGCTACTTCCTCCTGATCCTCCGTCGTCGTAGCTGTAATAACATTGTCGTCCATGATGTCCTGTATCCGGACATCATAGGCGCTCATCATCATGTCCTTCAGCGTAACCACGCCGAGAAGTTCGCGGGACGGCGTAATAACATAACAGGTATATATGGTTTCCTTGTCCACACCGTGCGCGCGAATATAATCAAAGGCCTCCCGGACGCTCATCTGCGGCCGCAGCGCCACGTACTCGTTCGTCATGATGGAGCCGGCGGAATTGTCCGGGTACTGCAGGAACTGGTTGATCTGTTTGCGCGTTTCCGGCGTCGCGTTTTTTAAGATACGCTTCACCATGGAAGCCGGCAATTCTTCAACCATATCAACGGCATCATCGATCGCCAGATCCTCAATAATGGAATTCAGTTCCTTATCTTCAATACTGTTTATAATGTGCTGCTGCTCGTCAATATCCAGGCAGGCAAATACATCGGAGGAAAGATCCTTCGGGAGCAATCGGAAGACGACCAATGCCTTCTCCGGAGGCATTTCGCTAAGTATTTCAGCAATGTCGTATTCATTCATTTCCACGAGTTCGCTTTTGAGTTTGAGATACTGTTTGTTCTCCGCCATATCCAGCAGTTTTGTCATATCATTCTCAGTCAGCGCCATATGATCTCCTCCTCTCCCGTCGCTTGTAACAATGGAACTAAATAATTTTAACCTTGTCACGGACCGGAATCAAGAGGAAGCATTCTTCCGAATATAAAAAGGGAGCACAGAAACATATCCTCTGTGCTCCCATCTGCTTTTCGTATTTATCTCTTTTCCGGCCGGCAGAATGCAGAACGGAAAGGATGCTTACCTGTTCGAAGCAGCGGTCTTTTCATCCTTCTTCATATCCTTCAGGCATTTGATTTCATCGGTGCCGTCCGGATGCTGGAAAGCTGCCAGTTCCGGATGCTCTCTCTTTTCTTCGGTGAAGTTCTCATACCACAGCTTCTTGTGCGGCTGACTCTTCCAGATTTCCTCCGCTACCGGTGCCCACTCTTTTGAATATGCATCTGCCTTGGCACACAGCTCGTCAACCTCCTCCGGTGCCTCATCGTTGGTCTGATGAGCGCCGCTTTCCTTAACCATGCGGCGCAGCAGATCCGGATTCTCCAGCATCGGGCACGGTCTTAAGTGATTGCGGTTGAACGGCTGACCCTCCCGGTAAGCTGTGAACAGCGGGCTCTGAAGCGCCTCCAGCAGTGAGCAGTCGTTCAGGTTTCTGTCCGAGAAGTGAATAAATACGCACGGTTCTGCATCGCCGTTGGCATTGATATGGAAGTAGTTTCTTCCTCCGGCAATGCACCCGCCTACATATTCGCCATCGTTCTGGAAATCCATCGGGAAGAAGGGCAGATCGCTCTCATCCGAACGATAATAACGGATTCTCCGGATGATTTCCTGTCTCTGCTCTACCGTCGGGATCAGGTCAACGGCTGCGTTCTTTCCAACCGGCATGTAGTGGAAGAAGAAGCCGAATCTCGCGCCCTTGTCCGCTACCATGCGAAGGAACTTTTCGCTGGTAACAACATCGATATTGGCTCTGGTGTAGCAGATCGACGTACCGAAGATAAGACCATACTTCTTCATCAGATCCATGGCCTTCATAACCGCCTCGAAATGTCCCTGGCCGCGGCGCGCATCATTCGTATCCGCATAGCCTTCAATCGACACGAAGAACTCAATGTTGCCAAGGCGCTGTACTTCCTGGCAGAACTCCTCATCGATCAGCGTTGAGTTCGTGAACATGGCGAAGGCGCAGTCATGATGCTCTTTTGCCAGCCTCAGGATATCTTTCTTGCGAACCATCGGTTCACCGCCGGTCATGATGTATACATGAACGCCGAGGGCAGAGCCTTCGGTAACGATCTTGTCCATCAGTTCATAGGTCATGCTGTGTTTGTGGCCATAGGTACCGGACCAGCATCCTACGCAGTGCTCGTTGCAGGCCATGGTCGGATCAAACAGAATCAGCCACGGAATCTCGCAATTGTATTTCTTGCGCATCTCGCGGACAGTCGTTGTTCCCTTAAAGAATGCTTCATAGCCCAGGTTCAGAATCATCGTCTTCAGAACGTTAGGATTGGTTTCATCTACAATTCTGTTCAGATACTTTATCCAGCGGCCGTTGTCACGGACATCCTGTTTTGCCTTCTCAACTCTCTTCGGATCGATGACATTGGAATAGCGCTTCTCGACTGCGTCGAACAGTTTAAGCCAGGTTTCTTTTCTCGCTTCTTCATCCTGCGCGTTATTTACTTTTTTCAGGAACCCATCGAGCAGAAGGCTCAATGCCTGACGCTCCGCTGCATGAGATAAATCTTTTAAAGCCATCGGAAAATCCTCCCTCTGTAATTAAATAAATCAAGGTCTAAAGGATAGACACCGGCTGATCATCCGTCAAACCAAATCGGTAAAAAGCTTTCAAACGCCTGTCAGACCCGGCCGTCCAATATAAAAAACAGCTGACAACTGTTTTTAACAACAATTAGGTATGATTGTCAAAAGTTCCGTATATCCGCCATCCGGGGATCACAGATAGCGCACCAGAATCTCAATTCCAGTTCCTACCAGCATGGCGCTGCTGCATCCGAAAACGGCTCTTCGGAAGCGGTATCCCTGATAATACCCGGAGTTAAGCCCCAGTACAACGGCGGCTGCGGTAGCGCACAGCACCGTAATGAAGCTGGAAGAAAATTTGAATTTCATAAAGCCGCTGCTCATGCCGGACAGACACGTGAAAGCCGCAAACGTCCAGCTTTCCCGGGCAATCCTTTTGTAATTGACTTCCTGCAGCCTTTCCTCAATCTCTTCTGTCTTCAAAGTCCGGTAAATCATGTAGGAACCAATGATCATGAGGATCAGCGCCGCCAGCACATACACCACATTGTGGTACACGGACGAATCGCGGAAGCGGATAAACAGCGGAACCTTCGTGGAGATTTCAAATCCCGCGCCAAAGGATACCAGCTGTCCGGCAAAAAATATAAGCAATACTATGAGCGTTTTTCCGGCATTCAGCACCTTCAGGTTCGAGCCCTCATACTCAGCTACCATGAACACATACATAGAAACTGCTGCGATAATGATAAGACATTCTAAGTAACTGGAAGTCATCCTAAATCTCCATCAACCATACATAAGACTACCGTTACACTATATCGGATGCCGGTGTCAATTGCAAAATACAACCTTTTGGCCATGTAACGAAAATTACGACATTCGATGCGGAATGTCGTAATTATAAAAAATATATAAATTTTTCATCCTTACAATCCATACAGATATTCAAAGATGGTCCTCAGCTTTGCAGCCTCCATCTGCCCGGGAGCGGATTCTTTTCCTGCCGCCGCGAAGCTGATACAGCTTCCCGTGAGTGCACCGGCCATCCGGCTGAGCTGCCCCTCCGCCCCCATGGACATGGTGATGATGGGGCGGTCCGCATACGCTTCATACATTTCGGAAGAAGCCTCCATCAGAGAAAGCACGTCCTGACGATTCTGCGGCATAACCGCCAGCTTGGAAATATCGCAGCCCGCCTCCTGCATGGTTCGAAGGCGCGAGATCATCACTTCCCGGGACGGCGTTTTCTGAAAGTCATGGCTAGAACCTACCACATAAATGCCTGCCCCGGTATCTGCATTTTCCTTACTGTCCATGCCCCGGTCCGTTCCATGGATTTCCTCAATCAGTTCTCTGATTTTGGCAGCGGCTTCCGAGTTCCGGAAGGAGGCTGGGGACCGTCCGCCGGTTCCATACAGGTTTTCTCCGGAATATCGGCGATACTGCTCATCGCCGGAAGACGCCGCAAAAAGTTCTACGTCCACCAGATCAACAAGCCCGGTGCCCGCCGCGGCCAGATTCAGCGCGCGATAATTCTCAAAGCTTCCCCGGAAGCATCCGCCTTCCCTCTGTGTCCGGACCGTAAAGAGCACGGGAATATCTCCCGCTGCCCGGCGAACCTGCGAAAGGACACGTTCGAGAATCTTCCTATAAATAAGGGCGCTGTTGTTTCCGGGCACTCCCCCGCCCGCACTCTGCGCTTCGTTCAGTTCACTCAGATAATCCGCGCGGTATTCCACCAGATCCCATATTCTTCCCGAAGATTGTTCCTGTGCCGTCATTTTGCCCAGAACCGCTCTCAGCTGTGTTTCATTTTCTGCGACGACAGGCACACAGATGCGGGGGCTTCCTGTTCCCAGCTGTACTCCGCGCACACGTATTGTTTTTTTATCCATCTGCTTAACCTTCTGCACTGCTTCTGTAAACACGATCACCTGATAACCCCGGACACCAGATGATGATAGCATGCACAGTAGCGCAGCCGCAAGTGTTGTGATAAACTAAAATCAATTATCACAGAACCAGCTTATGTTTTCATTCTTTTTTTCACCGGAGGTCTGTATGTCTGTACCAATTACGGGTCATACCCGTCTGGGCGGTCTGCTCGGCTCACCTGTCGCGCACAGCATATCGCCCATGATGCACAATGACAGCTTTGCTTTTCATAAGCTCGACTATGTTTACTTATGTTTCGATATCAGAGAAGATAAGCTCGGCACCACGATCCGGGCGCTTCGCGACATGAATACGTATGGATTTAACCTGACTATGCCGGATAAGACAGCCGTCATGGGATACCTGGATGAAATTTCCGTTGAGGCACGCCTCATCGGAGCTGTCAATACCGTTAAAAACCAGGATGGAAAACTGATCGGCTTCAATACCGACGGCGCCGGCTATATGCGCGCAGCCGCTGACTTTGGCGTGGATGTGACAGGCCGGGAACTGACTCTCATCGGTGCCGGAGGTGCCGCCAACGCGATTGCCGTGCAGTCAGCCCTCGACGGTGCAGCGTTCATTCATCTTGTCAGCCGCCGCGGCCGGTCCTGGGACCGTGCCCGGTCCCTGGTGGACAGGATCAATGAAAATACCGGCTGCCAGGCGGAGCTGATTGACCTGGAGGACTCCATTTGTCTTAAGAGCGCTCTTGAGCGAAGTGTTCTGCTTACCAATGCTACCAGCGCCGGAATGGCACCGGAAACCGATGTCACGCCGCTGAAGGACACCTCCCTTTTGTACCCGGAGCTTTTTGTCTCTGATGTTATTTATAATCCGCGAAAAACCCGCTTTCTTCGCGAAGCGCAGGAAGCCGGCTGCCGGACCTTCAACGGCCTTTACATGCTCCTGTATCAGGGCGAAAAAGCGTTCAATATCTGGACAGGTCTCGACATGCCGGTGCAGATGATCCGGGAGCGGTACTTCAGCTGACGTACCGCAAAAAGGGCTGCTGCATCCGGATTTTTTCACACGGGTGCAGCAGCCCTTTTTAATTATAATTATACCATTCTTCTTTTATACCATGTCTTCGCCTGACGGCCGGTCTGTGTTCCGGCACTTTGTCAGCTTCTTCTGAGAAATTCCGGAATCTGAATGTCCTTCGTTTCCACCTTGCTTTCCGGTGCGTGAAGCCTGCCGGTTCCCTGCGCGCTCTTCGGTGCAGACGCCGGTTTGGAGGATGATGCCGGCCTGGTATTCCTCTGAAACGTATATCCGCTGTTGGCTGTATCCTGTCTCTGAAAACGAAAATCAGACCCGGCGGCGTGATGGGCTGCGGCGGCATTCTTCTTCTCCTCTTCCGGAGCGTTCATGTCTTCCAGCCCGGTTGCAATTACCGTAATGCTGCACTCGTCGGCATAGGTGTCATCATACATAGCGCCAAAGATGATGTTGGCGTCATCACCGGCCATCTCCTGTACATAGCTGGCGGCATCGTTCGCATCCATAAGGGAGATATCTCCGGAGATATTAATGATAACATGAGAAGCGCCCTCGATGGTTGTCTCAAGCAGCGGACTGGCAACTGCCTGCTTGACAGCTTCCATAGCCTTGTCATCGCCCTTGGCAGAACCAATGCCGATATGAGCAATTCCCTTATCCTTCATGACGGTCTGAACATCCGCAAAGTCAAGGTTGATCAGAGCCGGAACGTTGATAAGATCCGTGATTCCCTGTACGGCCTGCTCCAGAACCTCATCTGCCTTTTTGAGAGCTTCCGGCATCGTTGTCCGGCGGTCCACAATTTCAAGAAGCTTGTCATTCGGAATGACAATCAGTGTATCCACATTTTCCTTCAGGCGCTCGATACCCTGAATCGCATTGTTCATACGTACCTTCGCCTCGAACCGGAACGGCTTGGTTACAACGCCGACGGTCAGAATACCCATCTCCTTGGCAATTCCCGCGATCACCGGGGCCGCCCCTGTGCCGGTGCCGCCGCCCATTCCGCAGGTTACAAAAACCATATCTGCGCCCTGCAGAGCGTTCTTGATATCGTCCGTACTCTCCTCTGCTGCCTGCTGACCAACTTCAGGTTTTGCCCCGGCTCCAAGCCCTTTGGTAACCTTCTCACCGATCTGAATGGTTGTCGGCGCCTTGCAAAGCGCAAGTGCCTGTTTATCTGTGTTAACGCCGATGAACTCAACGCCGCCGATCGTATCGTCGACCATGCGGTTAACGGCATTATTACCGGCTCCGCCAACGCCCACGACAATAATTCTTGCCGCAGACTCATTCTCATTAGAAACAATCTCTAACACGGTATATCCTCCTTTTATGGCAATGGGGCGCAGCCAGCGGCGCCTTCCCCATGAGTAATTCCGGATCGCTCTTTTGCGGCGCGTATACCGGAAAAACTTACAATCCGATAACCTATATAATATAAGCAACCGTCTGAAATATCAAGTAGAATTTGCTTTCCTGTCCGGCAGAGCCTGAAGGAGAATCGGCGTGTTGTCCGGTCTGCCGGACAGGTAATTTTCTGCCGGATTCCTATTTACTGACCGTTCAGGTTGGCGCCGGTAGATGGATCAATGATGTTCCAGTAGGCATCCTTAATGTTGCCGTCTTCTGTAACGGTGCATCCGGAAATCACATTGCCGCTGCTGTCAACCACCTGTCCGTTCACGATTCTTGCATCATAATGAAGTGTACCGTTTGAGTCAAACGCCATGACGCCGGAGCCGGCTGTCAGCGTACTGGAATCGGACGTTTCATTCTGAGCCGCCGTATCCTGCTGAGCCGATGAATCGGCTGTCGTCTCCTGCGAAGCCTGGGTCTCCGCCGCCGTTTCGGAAGTTTGCCCCGTAACGGACGAGGTTCCCAGCGTATCATTGCCGCCGGCCGATGCGGACGTTTCTGTCTGATTGCTTTCCGTCGGCAAATTCAGCGTGATGACATTCTGGTAAGCATCCACCACATTGCCGTCCTCGTTCAGCGAACACCCGGAAATTGCATTTCCGGCACTGTCCACGACTGCTCCGTTGACCACCCGTGCATCGTTGTGAAGCACCCCGTTCGAATCGTAAACCTGGAAATACGTATCGTAATTCTGCAGGCTCGTGATATCCGTCTCGCCCTCCGTCTCGGATTCCGTTTCTTCCTCAAAGGTAATCGGCTCATCGCTTCCCGTGAACGCCGTCATGTTCAGCGTTCCCTTCTGATTTTTTACCTTCTCGTACAATGAAACGAGATTGGCAATCTTCTCCGACAAATACTCCGCCTGTCCAAGCTCAGCCTCGATATTGCCGATATAGAGCGTAATGTTGAGGTTGTCATCGAAATTCACTGTTTTAACATCCAGTTCCGAATCCGAAAGAATACCGCAAAGATCCAGCATATTCTTGCGCAGAGCCGTGTTGTCCATCGCCAGCTTCTGATAAAGTTCCGGAGAATCCATCATAATGCCGGTTACCAGCGGCATATCTTCCGGCTGGCTGTCCAGCAGCTTCAGAACAATTCCCTCATCATCAAAGCAGGCATACTGGCTGCTGTACTGAATGGTTCCGACCAGCGGCTTTTCTGTCACATTAATCCTCACGGAGGAAGGAGAAAGAATTTTTACCTGCACACTGTCCAGATAAGGCACCTCATTCTGTGCCTGCGCATTTCTGTACTTCCATCCGAGGTACAGTGTGTTGTGTGTCAGGCGGCTGTCCATCAGGTCTTTCTGAATCTGCTCCGCCGTAAATTGCTCGTTTCCTGACACCTCCACATGATGTATGTTAAAAACTCCGAACAGCACTGCCATCACGGCTGCCGCGATTATTATCACAATTATCAACGTGCGAAGGCCGGTGTGTCTGTGTGCCCTTCTTCTCATATCCTTTACCTCGGAAAAGTTATTTTTTCAGTCCGGAAGGCTGTTCACCATATCCTTGAACATCTTTCCGCGGACTTCATAATTCGGAAACATCCCCCAGCTCGCGCAGGCCGGGGAAAGAAGCACGGCATCCCCGCTGACTGCGTTCTTCACGCAGGTGTCGAAGCATTCCTCAAATGTATTGCAGAGGATGATATCTTCTTCGGGAAAACCGTTCTTAACCGCACACGCGGCAATATCTTCCTTCGTCTGGCCGATCAGGACCAGCTTTTTCACCTTCCCGCCGAACGCCCTGATCCAGTCATCATACTCGTTATGCTTGTCAAAGCCTCCTCCGATCAGAATGGTCGGACGGTCCATGGCTTCAATGCCTTTAATGGCAGCATCCGGGTTCGTCCCTTTTGAATCGTTGTAATAAACTACGCCTTTCTTCTGCGCTACAAATTCAATCCGATGTTCTACGGCCTTAAAACGGCAGATTACCCGGCGGATTTCCTCCAGCGGGACTCCATAGTCCATGGCCATAGCCGCCGCCGTCATGATATTTTCGTAATTGTGCAAACCAACCAGCGGCTGGTTTTTCACATTCACAACCTCCGTCACCTCTCCGTCCTTACGGAACTCAATGATACTGCCGTTCAGGCAGATCCCTTCCTCCAGAACACGGCGGGAGCTGAAGAAAATGACTCTTGTGTTTTTCAGATGTTCGCCAAAATCGCGAAGCACCTCATCTTCATAATTCAGAACAATAGCATCATCCATCGTCTGGTTTTCGGCGATACGTTCCTTGACCCGGATATATTCCTCCATCGTATGATGACGGTTCAGATGATCCGGTGTGATATTGGTAATCGCAGCAACTCTGGGATGAAACTGATCAATCGTTTCCAGCTGGAACGAACTGATTTCACACACGGAAACCGACTTGTCCGTCATACGAAAACACTCTTCCGTATATGGATTTCCGATATTTCCAACCGCGAAAGCCTGATCCGTCACCGGGCTGGTCCCGCATTTCGCATGCTCCTTCATGATTTCCCAGAGCAGCGTCGTCGTCGTTGTCTTTCCGTTGGTACCGGTGATCGCCAGAACCTTTCCCCGGCTGTGTTCATAGGCAAGCTCCACCTCTCCCCAGATGCGCACATTTTTCTTTTTCATGCGGACAACCTCCGGAATATCGGTCGGAACACCGGGACTGAGCACGGCCAGATCAAGGCTGTCCATCAGCTCATCGGACAGCTGCCCGATCACAATCTGCGCCCGGCTTCCCTTCGGAAGCTTCGAGCGCACATCCTCTTCGCTCACCTTCGTATTCCCATCATAGAGCACCACGCCGGCCCCTGCCTTTTCCAGCAGCGCATCCGCGCCGATCCCGCTGATGCCTGTGCCAAACACCAAAACCTTTTTCCCATTCAAGTTCATAGCTTATCAACCTCATCTGACCCGAATAAACGTCTGTACGATCAGTTGTTCTCCAGATCTTCCGCGGTCACGCCGTTCCACGACGTTCCGCGGTCACCGGTGCCGCTGTCATCCAGCTCCTGCGGCGGCGAAGCCATATCCGGGTTGTCCGCAACCGGATCCAGGTCATCCTTCTGTGCGGATGTGTCTGTAATATCAATAATGTTGCCGTAATAATCAACGACATTGCCGTCTTCATTGACGGTGCAGCCGTCCACCGGCTCCCCGCCGGAGCTTACAACGGTTCCGTCTTTGATGTAGCAGTTATAATAATAGTTTCCGTCAGAACCGTACACATTGAAGGTCTGCTTTCCGGAAGCATTGCCCTGCACCACATCGTCCTCCGTCAGCCCCAGAGAAGCGAGCAGCGTCTGGGTCACGTCTTCGGTCGGATAAAGACCGAGATACGGGAATACTTCCGTTGCAATTTCACGGAAAAGCACCTGCGGGTAGGAGCTGTCCGCCTGATCTTCCACGTTTGGCTCATCCACAATAACATAGATCAGGACCTGCGGATCGTCCATCGGGCAGGCTCCGATAAAGGATACCAGGTACTTTCCCTTTGCACGTTTGCCGGTTTCAGGATCAATTTTTTCTGCCGTTCCGGTTTTTCCGCCGGTCAGATAGCCGGGAACCTGTGATTTCTGTCCGGTACCTTTCTGAACCGCCGTTGTAATATACCGGCGTATCAGCGCTGAGTTGGCGGAGGAAACCGGCTGTTTCAGAAGAAGCGGCGTTACGGTTTTCTCAACCGTACCCTCTGAATCCTGTACCTGTTTAAGCACATGGGGCTGATAATAATAGCCGCCATTGATCGCCGCCGAGAAGGCGGCAGCCTCCTGCACCATGCTGCAGGTAAAGCCCTGTCCGAAGGAGCAGGTTGCCAGCTCTACCTCATGCATGGTATCCCTCGTATAAATGACACCGGTCGTCTCATTCGGAAGGTCAATACCCGTCCGGGATCCGAAACCGAACAGCTGCTGATAGGCTGTAAAATTCGATATCCCCATCTTCATGGCAATCTGCATCAGGGCATCGTTGCAGGAATTGACAATCGCATACTCCAGCGTCTCGTCCCCATGACCGTAAATATTATCACAGTTAATCCTTGTGTCGGTAATAAATTCATAGCCATCGCAGTAAAAATGTTCCCCGTCGGTTACCGCTCCGACCTGAAGGGCGGAAGCCACTGTGATCGGCTTAACAACAGACCCCGGCTCGTAACTGGAAGATACGCAAAAATTGCTCCAGCGCTCATTCAGCGCGTTGCTGTATTCCTCATCAGACATAGCCTTGATCTGTGCTCCGGTGTAGGTGTCCGTAAGATCATACGGATTATTCAGGTCGAATTCCGAGTTGGACGCCATGGACAGGATCTCCCCGTTATTGGGATTCATCACAAGGACAGCTACGTTTTTAGCGCCTTTGCCGTTTGACTCTTCATCGCCGTACTCTTCATCGAACTGTCGGATATGTTTTTCCACAATTTCCTGAACGTTCATATCCAGTGTAGCGGTCAGTTTTTTTCCGTGTTCCGGTTCAATCGTCTTCTTCTCGTACTCATCATCCGAATTCAGATACCCGTACGTCCGGCCGTTCGTCCCTTTCAGGAGGCTGTCGTAATAATTCTCTATACCGGCAATGCCATCTCCCGAATCATTGGAAAAGCCGATGACTTTGCTGGCCAGCGTACTGTACGGATAATCGCGGACATATTTTTCCTCAAACCAGATTCCCTGAATGTTGTTCCGCTCCCGGATTTCCTCATCACTCAGTTTTTTGTCTGAATCGGTGGAGACATAATCCTCCCACGCTTTTTTCTGTTCTTCGGAGATATTTTTCATCAGGATATGGTACTGGCTGTCGGCGGTTGTCTCATTCTGCAGACAGTTTCGCAGATCTGTCTCGTCAAGATCATAGACTTCCTTCAGTGCATGGATCGTCGGCTCGATGTAATCCTCATCCGAGTTTACGGCTCTGCAGTCCATGATAAGATTATACACCCGGTCGGATTTGGCGAGAATAACACCGTTCCGGTCAAGGATCTCGCCGCGGCGGTAGGGAATCGTCTGGCTGTCGTAGCTTTGCTGCGACAGCACCTGCTTGGCGTAGGTGTTCCCCTTCGTTGTGATAATATAGGTGATTCGCACCAGCAGAATAACTAGTGCCAATAAAACAAATGCAAATACAGCCAGAAGCTTTATTTGCATTTTGTGAGTAAATCTCTGTTTAGTTTTTCTTTTTCCTGCCAATGTTTTTCCTTCCGTTCATATCAGACACCGCCTTCTCACGGAATGTCCTGATACTGTGCGGCATAATCGCTCCCGGTCTCATCATAGGTAATGATCTGATCGGAACTGGCATACACCATGCCTAATTTATTCATGGCAACATCGCGAACCTCCTCGAGATTCACGGATGACATAATGCGGTTATATTCCGCATCATTTTCATGCTTCATATCATCCAGTGTTGCTGTCAGAGAAGTGTTCTTCTTCTGAAGCGCCGTGTAATTGGACTGAATCCTCAGATATCTTACGCACACAGTCACGCAGGCAACAGCCGCTGCCGCCAGAAAAGCGACGTAGGTAAGATTCATCTGAAGTGCCTTTTCACGGTTGGCACGCGTGTGTTCGCTCACGGAAGGCCGGCGCTGCGGCTGTGAAAGCGCGAGCGCGTTATTTCCGTTGATATATACCGTTTCTTCTCTGTACGAATCCCCGCGGCGCACGCTGCGGCGCGTTCCGGTTCTTCTACTGTTCTTTTCTGATGTTCTGCCTGCCTCTGCCATTATAACTATTTTCTTCCTTTTCCGCACCTGTTATTTTTCTTCGCTCGAAAACACGAAGTTTTGCACTCTGCGATCTCGGATTGGTCTCCATCTCCCCATCCGATGGAATAACCGGCTTTTTCGTGACCACAAAGCCTTTCGGTTTTTTTCCGCACACACATACCGGAAAATCCGGCGGGCATGTACATGGATGCTCATTTCTCCGAAAGCAATTCTTTACAATCCTGTCTTCCAGAGAATGGAATGTAATGACACAGATCCGCCCGCCTTCATCCAACAGGCCGATCATGTCATCCAGGGAATTTTCAAGAACATCGAGTTCATGATTGACCTCGATGCGGATTGCCTGAAAAGTCCTTTTGGCCGGGTGCCCCCCGACGTTTCTTGATTTTGCCGGGATCGATTCTTTTATAAGTTGAATTAACTCCCCAGTCTTTTCAATTTCATGATCCCTTCGCGCATTCACGATGTGCCTGGCAATGCTGTTTGCGTACCGTTCTTCCCCGTAATCGTGAATCACCCGGTACAGTTCCTCCACGGAATACGTATTCACAACATCACGGGCACTGAAAGTCTGGCGCTGATCCATCCGCATGTCCAGCAACGCATCCTCCCGGTAGGTAAACCCGCGGCTGGCGTCATCAAGCTGGTAGGAAGAGACCCCCAGGTCCAAAATGACTCCATCAACTGATGTAATTCCAATTTTTTCGAGTTCGGTTTTCATATTACAGTAATTGCTGTGAATAATCGTAACCTTGTCCCGAAACGGTGAAAGACGTTCGCCCGCAGCTGCAATGGCGGCAGCATCCTGATCGAAACCGATCAGTCTTCCCCTGTCGGACAGAAGGCTTGCAATCGCAAAGGAATGCCCTCCTCCTCCGAGCGTCCCGTCCACATAAATGCCGTCCGGCCGGATATTGAGATTTTCAATACATTCGTTCAGAAGAACCGGGGTATGATGAAACTCCATAGCTCCTCCTTATCAGATGTTCAGGCCGAGGCCTGACATCTGCTCGGCGATATCATCCATATCTCCGGCGTTTGTATTTTCAATCCATTTTTCCCTGCTCCAGATTTCAACTCTGTTCAGCATGCCTGTCAGAACAACATCTTTATCCAGACCCGCAAATTCTCTTAACGTTGCCGGTAAGAGAATCCTCCCCTGCTTGTCCAGCGTGCACGGCGTAGCTCCTGCGACAAAGAAACGCGTAAATTGTCTTGCGCCTTTCTGTGTAAGCGGAAGCGCCCTTAATTTTTCCTCGAACGCCTGCCATTCGTTTAGAGGAAACACAAATAAGCAGCCATCCAATCCCTTTGTAACAATAAATTCTTCGCCAAGATCCTCTCTGAATTTATTCGGGATGATCAGTCTGCCCTTCGAGTCCAATGTATGACTGTATTCACCCATGAACATCGATTGCGCCCTCTACGGATTTTGCAGTCTGTCCGTCCACGGTACCCACGGATGGGCCTTTGATGGACGGACGCCCCATAAATCACCACAAAAATCCACTTTCCTCCACTTACAAGTAAATAATAAGGCATAACTGAGGAAAGTTCAAGGTTAAAATGCAAAGCCTTTGGATAAATTAGCCTCCTGAAAATGTTTCCGGCACAAAAAAACAGGCGGTCCCAGCTGCCAAAAAGCGGATGAAATCTGCCTGTTTTCTGATAAAATTCCTATAATTTCCGTATTTTTTTGTGATCTTTGCGGCTCTGTTTTTTTGTAATCTCTGCGGCCGGTATTATTCCGTTTTTTTTGCCGCCGTCAGTTCAGTTCCGTCGCTGTCTCGCGCCGATACCCTTCCCACATTCCCGAATTTACATTCCAGGAGCGAAGTTCGGTGACAATCTTGTGGTAGAAAGCCTGTCCTCCATGCACAATATCATAGGTGCGGGCATCATCCCGCGCCTCCAGGTGGCGTCCAAAGCTGCAGGATTTTACATATTCCGGGCTGTAGGTATCGTACCCGCCGTCCGGCCAGAAAATATACAGCTTCGGGACCGCTTCCCCCTCGTTGGGCATGCGGCGCATTGCCAGAAGTTTCCTTCCTGTCTCCTCATAGCATGTGAACACATGGGCGTAGCGCCACACCGTGCGCGTGAAATCGGAAACGCGGAAAGCTCCCAGCCAGCTTTCATCCATCAGTGCCTCCTCATTCTTTTTCGAGATAATGAGGACAATCGGGAACCCGTTGGCCGGATCATCGATCGCCCGGTTAAGCTCTCCAAGCTGCTCCGGCTGCAGAATGCGCCGCCGGTTGAAGCAGCTGATGCCGGAAAACACCCCGACATTGTCGACAATCGCCTTGTAAAACCCGGGGTAGCTGAAGAACATGCCGGAATTCGGATTCTCCATGGTTTCATGCGCCGGCTCGGCGTAGCCGTTGTTTATCTTCACACCGATCCCGTTTTCCGGCACATCGCTGTTTGCCTCAAGGCAGGCTTCCGTGTACCAGATCCGCCCGGCGACTTCCATATCCAGATGACGCGCATGCATTTTGAAGCTCATGTTCGCCGGCTCGTATTCCACCGTTACATGATACCCCATGATGTCCCCTTTCCAGTTGGATATCTCCTGAGGCATGCTGCCGAAGAACGGGCTGAAACGCCCATACGCCCAGTTGTAGGCATATTCCGCACATTTTTGGAAAATCAGTTCCCGGCAGACCGGTTCCTCCAGGTGCAGCCGGCTTCCGTCCGCCACCGTTTTCATCTGGAACACCGCGTGCCGTTTCAGGGGCAGAAGTTCATAGCGGTGAGATTCTGCGGCAATGTCATCGCAGCCATCGTTATAAACATCTCTCTCCTTAAAGATTGCCTTCAGCTCCGGGTCGTGAAGTTTGTTGTCATTAATCGTGGCAATGATCGTATTTACATTGATCGGGATCTTGCGCGCGCCGCGGGCCGCCAGCATATTCACCAGATCCTTCTTTGAGGTCCGGTAAATCTGTTTTCCCAGGCTGGCGGAAGATTCCATCGCGCTCTTGTCCAGTACCCGGGCTACTTCCGGGTACAGCTCCGTGTCTTCCATCTTCAGGCGGAAATGGCAGCGAATCATGTCTACCCACTGTCCGCTCTTATAAAGCGCATGCCCCATATCCTCGAACAGCGTGACCATGGATTTATCGCACAGCTCCAGTGTCGCGAGAATACTGTTGAAATAGCGGGAGGAGCCGGGGAACTGAACCCACAGCTCCTCGCCCTTATAGCGCATGTCGTGCTCGATCTCATGCCAGCCCTCGAAGAACATCGTTTTGATCTGTATCTCGAAGGTCCTGTCAATATGCATGTCCCAGGTTTCCGGCGATATCTCCGCCGCCAGATATTCCGGCAGCTGAAATACACCGTTCAGCTTGATCGGCTTAAATTCATCGTCATTGCGCTCCGAGGTGGACCATTCCAGCAGATTGAACGTATTTTCCATCAGATGACGGCAGATCGACACATCGTCGTCAAAGTACAGATTGATGCGTACGCCGATCAGATCCTGCAGCCGGCGCTCATCTCCGTTCACCCCGTACTGCTTCAACTGAAATTTTTTTTCCATCGAGGCAGCCGTCTTGGTTCTGGAAAATACGCGGAAATAAAGGCCGCACTGTTCCAGGCGTTCGCTGATGATCGATTTAAGATCCTGCTCCACGACCGCCGGAACCCTTACTTTTTCACTTAATTCCTCCCGCGTATAAATAAGCGGCAGTGTCTTCCCGCTCTCATTTACCGTGTTATTCAGTTCACCCTGCATTCCATCCCCCGCTGATCGTCCTTGTCAGCCATAATACAGATTGCCGTACTGATCGTATACCTGCCCGGTGTTCGGGTCTGTCCAGGCAGCGTAGGAATCCCCGGAAGTCCCGGAAGACGTACTGCCCGTCCCCGAACTGTTATCCCCGGAAGACGTACTGCCCGTCCCCGAACTGTTATCTCCGTAAACCGTAATACCTCCGGACGTATCCGATGTTCCGGATGCATCGGAGGATGTGCCCTGCGAAGCTGCTGCGGACGCCGCGTCTGCTCCATTCTGCATGGACGCTTCCCCCTGGGTGGAGGCGGAAGTTCCGCCGTTCGCCGTCTCATTGATATACCCGGAATACGCAGACGCCTGATCCGGATATTTTTCAGAAAGCATGGTAAAATACTTATTTGCGTTCGTCATGTCTCCCTGATAGTAATAGGAAAAAGCAAGACACAGCAGTGCGTTGAAATAGCTCGAATTTGTTCCGTTTTCATCCGACTCGACCGCCTTTTTCAGCTGGTCAGCCGCCGTCTGATAATCGCCGCTCATGTAAGCCGTCGTTCCGGCCTGATAATACGTATTGAATAAGGTTACCGATACGCCGTTTTTCATGGTGTCGTACAGCGTTTTCGCGTTTCCGTCCAGCTTCCCCCCGTCGATGGCGGTTACCGCATTCGCTGCCGCCGACGTATCTCCGCTGATGTACGTGTTGGCCGCGGACAGAAGGTCTTCGTAACTTTTTACCTTCGCCAGGGCATCATCACGGTCGCTGTTGGCGTCCTCCACCTGGGATTTATAATTATCCATCTGATCCTGCAGATCGGAAAGCTGCACATTTCCGGATGCCATCTGAAGATTAGCGTCCGTCACCTTGCGGTTCGCTTCCTCGGAGATACTCTGCCGGGTAGCCGGTACCGCCATAAACCATACAATAGCCCCTCCGAGCAGCACGCCCAGACCGATATTAATAAAAGTAGCCACCCGGGATGAGTCGCGGAAAGTGGTCGGCGTAATGATGGTTTCCGTCCCGCTCATGTAGCGCAGCGTCCCGCCGGCATGCGGATCCGTCATGGTGTCCGATGCTGCTCTTCTTCTGCCTCTTCCAAAGGAACTGCTCCGTCCGGTAACCTCCTCTATTTCGGTCAGATACCTCAGCGTATTCGTGTTCGTATTGTCGATCGCCAGCGCTTTTTTCAAAATCCTCCGCGCCTTTTCAAACTCATTGTGCTTCATGTACAAAAGAGCAAGCAGCTGCTGCGCTTTCACAAGCTTCGGATTCTGGGAAACCACCTTGCGAAGCTGCATCATTGCCATATCCTCATTGTTCTGGCGGCAGTACTCTATCGACTGATTGTACTTGCGGATGCTCTGATTGATCACATCCAGCTGATTTTTGCTATTCTGAAGCTCATTCAGATAACCGTTGGCCGGATTGTCGTGAGGCTGAAGGTTCTTGCTTATCACCCACTCGCTCAGCGCCTGTACCACCTCGCCGGTTTCATACCAGCAAAGGCCCAGCAGATTCCTGGCATCGGTATTTTCCTTATTAAACTTAAGGCTCTGCTGCAGGCAGGTAATCGCGCCGGACATATCCCGTACCTGGGCTTTCTCCAGTCCGCGGTTATAAAGAAGATTGGAAATCCTCCCGATCCGCTTCAGGAGTGTCACATCTGCGCCGCAGCCGGGGCAGTAGTCGATCTCCGCCAGCGGAGTATTGCAGTATATACATTTCATTTATTTTTCTTCTTTTCCTTTTCTTCTTTCAGCATTTCCTTGAGAATATCCGTCACATCCGTAAGATCACGGCTGTAAATGGCATCCTCCGCTTCGTTAACATCCATACTCGGATGGAATTTTTTCAGCTCTTCCTCATAATTTATCATTGTGTATCACACCTTTTCTCACGGGATGCCAGGTAAGCCTTGATTTCTCCAACCAGATACAGTGATCCGGCGCAGAACAGGATCCCGTCCTCCCCCTTCTGTTTCAACGCTATTTCAAACGCCGCATCCGCCGCCGGTTCCACACGAACCGGTGCCTTCGTCCAGTTTCGGAACAGCTCTGCAAATTTCTGTGCCGGAACATTCCGGCTGCCGCCGGCTGTCGTAACCGTGACAGCCTCAAACCGGGCCTGTGTGCAAAGTTCCCGAATCATCTCCTCATAGTTTTTATCCGATACAGCCGCAAAAAGCAGGCTGACGGGCCTTCGCTCCTGCATCACCTTCACCGTTTCCAGGAAACTCCGGATGCCGTCCGTATTGTGGGCTCCATCCAGAAATACGCCCGGAAGAACCTGCTCCATCCGTCCGCTCCATTTCGTCCGCTCCATAGCCTGCGCAATGAGTTCATCCGGAATAAGCTTGTCACGATCATATATCCGAAGGGCTGTCATGGCTGCAATGCAGTTCATCACCTGGTAATCCGCCGGGAACGGAACCGTCACAGACCTGTACTCATAATACCTATTGTTCAAAACAAAATCAATGCTTTTATCCGTCCGGCGGGTCGTCTGCGCCATCAGACGGTACACCGGAATGGCCAGGCAGTGAAGTTCCCGCGCCCTTCCGGCGATCACGGCGGCGGCTTCCCGGTTCATCGCATCATACACCACCGGAACTCCTTCCTTTAAAATACCGGCTTTCTCCGCCGCTATCTGCGAAATGGTATTTCCCAGATACTGCATGTGATCCAGGCTGATGGAAGTGATCACGCTCAGTTTCGGGTGCGCCACCGCACTCGTAGCGTCCAGGCGCCCGCCCAGCCCCGTCTCCATCACCAGCACATCAATCCCGGCGCGTTCGAACATCAGCATCCCCATGGCAAACAAAAATTCAAAATAGGCCGGATGCTGAAACCCTTCCTGCTCCATTTCTTCTACCGCCCGGCGCACGGTAAGGAACGAGTCCGTAAATTCCTCCCGGCTTACCATCCGGCGGTTAACCTGAAAGCGTTCGCGGATATCCGTCAGATGCGGAGATGTAAAAAGTCCGGTCTTTCTTCCGGATGCCTCCAGGGCAGACGCCATAAACGCGCACACAGAGCCTTTTCCGTTCGTGCCCGCCACATGGATGACCTCATACTTTTCCTCCGGATGTCCCAGCCTCCGGAGCAGTTCCACCGTATTGGAAAGCTCCGTCTTTTTTGTAAACCGGGGCACATCTTCCAGATACTCAACTGCCTTGTCATACGTCATTCTCTCCGTCATTTTCAGCATCCGTCCTTTAAAAAATACTGCTAACATCATATCCGTTTTCCAGAATAATGCAAGTACCGCCGGAAGGATGCCGGGAATATATTAAGAAATACTTAAGTATACTTTTGGAAAACCGGCGTCTTTCAGACACTTCTGATAATTGACACCTGAATAACCTCCATGATAAACTGAAATCATCCCAGGAGGAGATTAACGAATTTCAATCACGGTAATACTAATCACAGGAGGAAGAAGTTATGAAAAGAAGTGTAGTTGTATCGGCAGCTCTTGCCGGCGCAATGGTTTTCAGCTGCCTGACCGGCTTTGACAGCGCTGCAACGGCAGAGGATGTTTTTCAGAAATATGTGGAAGCATCCAAAGAAACCAAACAGGCAACCATGGACGTGACGTATAATGCATCGGCAGCTTTGAATGTTGAAACCTACGGATCCTTCGATATGGCTCTGTCCGGCTCCCTTAAAGAAGGAATGACCATGGATCCGCTTCAGCTGTACATGAACGGAAATATCACCGGTTCAGCCATGGGAACAACCGCGGACTATACGATGGAAATGTATATGGTTCCGGAAGATGACGGTTCAGAAAGTATTTACGTCGGCATGACGGATAACAGTGCATCCGGTGACAGTACCGAAGGTTCCACTGAGTCCGGCACGACCTGGGAGCATCAGTCCATTTCCGCAGAGGATATGAACAGTTTCAAGGCTTTAATGGACAATACGGAATTTTACAGCAGTCAGTCAGATAAGTTCACTCTTGCCTCTGAGCCGGTAACCGTAAACGGAAAGGAATGCTATGAACTGGCCGCAGACTTCAGCTGGGCGGATATCAAGGAACTGACCGGCAGCTACCTCAATTCCATCGCAGAAAAAACCGGCAGTGATGACGCTTCCAGCGATCTGGCAGATCTGCAGTCTGAGCTTTCCCAGGTAGATCCTTATCTTGGCGGACTGGTTCTTCATACCGCGATCGACATCGGAACCGATGATTACAAGGCTTACGCTATCCACCTGGATTTGAACAGCAGCGACTGGAGCGCCATCAACGAAATTCTTCCGTCTCTCCTCGGTCTTACCGATGATGAAGGCAAAGCGCCGTCGGCATCCCTCACGGTCAGCGATCTTTCCATGGATGGAACCTATGACTATGACAGTGCTGTAAGCTTCACGGTTCCCCAGGAAGCTCTGGATTCAGCAGTTACCAGCAGCAGCGAAGCCTTCAGCGAAGCAGAAGGTCTTTTATCCTCTCAGAGTGAATCAGCCGCCGGCTGACAGCAGGCTGTTTTCCGTCCGAACAATAAACTGAATAGCCGATAAGCAGAGAAAACCTGCCGTTTTCATTATTTGAAAACGGCAGGCCTTTTTATTTCCCCGAAAATCACCGGGGGTATTACAGCCTTCGGATTTCATTTTGCAGCATGGTTCCTACGGCATCCGCAAACTTATCCAGGGAGCGGATTCTGACAAAAGAATTGCCGTACATCTGATGAGCGTTCGCCACGCTCCCGTCTTCTCCCGTAAATACACACATCACGGTGATTCCCTGCATGCGTGCGGCGTGCACTTCCGCCGCTGTATCCTGCACGCCGGTCTCCGCCGCATAGTTTTTATACGAACCGCTGCCGGTTCTGACCTTGACCACATCGTTCGGCTTACAGTCCGAAAGAATAATCAGAATACGGTGATCCGCGTGGTTTTCCTTCATCCATCCGGCTGCCAGCCGCACCGCCAGTCCGTCCCGATTGGCTCCGGTTGTAAAGTAGCGGAAAATCTGCCGGTTTTGCGTCACTTCCCCGTAATCACGGAACAAATTAACAATCGTATAGCCGTTCAGGGAACAAAAAGAGTACACGCGCACCGGAATGCCGACGTTTGTCAGTGCCTGAGCGATCATATATCCCTGAGCGGACACGGTTTCCTGACGCCGGATCTGAGAGGTGGAGCTGTCCAGCAGCAGGTCCACGGTAATGTTTCCGGTATCTCCGGGCAGCACCTTGCAAAACACACGGTCGTCGTTCAGCATCGTCCCTCTCCAGACCCGCCGTGCGTCCAGTTTTCCAACCGGACTTTTCACCACGCTGTCATCCATGTGCATCAGCAGCGTGTTGCGAATCCGTTCGGTCAGCTTTTCGACTGCCAGCGTATAAACCCCGATCTTTGCCTCGTAGGCGGCTGTGTTTTTCTTTTCCTGCTCAATCGCGGTCTTTTTCATTTTACCGGCATAGCCCTTTTCAAGCATATCCGTTGTGTACTCACCGCGGGTGAAATGCAGCTTTACATCTGTATGATTGCCCTGGCAGTAATCCTTCTGCATTTTCAGCACGGTTTTATCCGTATATATGGATTTCCCGAAGAAGCTGGTAATGTACTCCTTCAGCCCTTCATCCGTCTGGGCACTGTAAGCGGCAAAGGCCACGCTCAGATGACTCTGGTCGAGCACCTCGCTCCCATATTCATCGGCATGCTCACCGTAGCCCATGGCCAGCGCCCGGACCGGCCCCATGGGCTGTCCGCCGCGCCGGCGCCTTTTATTTTTCAGGAAAATCAGCGGATGCAGACGGATCTGTGTTTTTCCGGTCTTCTGCTCCTTTTCCCCGGGCCGGCGGTAGCCGATATACTTTCTGAGTACCTTTTCTATCGCTGCAACAGCCTGATCGGTAGCCAGCTCCGGCCCCAGTTCAATATCCTCCAGCAGTTTCCGGTCCACCTCATCCGGAAGACCGCAGTCCTGCCCGAGTGAGCGGCGCAGATGCCCCTTCAGAATCGCTCCCGCCCGGTTGGAATTCAATCCTTCATCGTACACCACATATATTTCTCCCAGTCTCCGGCGGGCATACTCTCTTCGAAGATAAGGAAAAACCGGCCGCCTTTTCTTTTCTCTTTCATACACAGCATTTTCCAGTGCAATCCAGAACAGGCTTTCATACAGGCTCTGATTGACCGTTTCCTGAAAGGTTTCATAAAACAGCATCAGCTTCTGCCAGTCATAATTCCTGTGGATGGCTCCGACAATACTGTTCCAGTAAATATCTGCTTTTCCGCTCTCGTCGTACACGCGGAAACCGGCAGAAATGGAATAGTCCTGTGCGCCGTTCCAGATAAGGTTTGCCGCACGTTTCTTTTCAAATTCAGAAATTTCCATAATTTTATTTTTTGTTGGCTTTCCTGTTCCTGCTTCACCGGTCCGTAAAAATTTTCGCAGCACTCAGATCCCCGGGCAGCCGGACGGCAATCATGTCATTCACCAGCTGTCTCTCGAAATCATCAAAACACTTATTCACCAGACCGAGCCTCAGGGCGGAAACCGCGTTCAGGCCGCGGTAAATCAGTTTGACCGCCGCCAGAAGCCCGCGCAGATCCAGTGCCTTGGAGGATATCTCTCCTCCCTCGCATTTCTTACGGATCTCACTGAAAAGCTGTGCGAACTGACCGGCGTACTCCGGACGGATAGTGGGGAACTTGCTGATCATCAGCTTTTTAAGATCCTCCTCTGAAATCACCGGCATTTTAATAATCATAAAACGGGAAGCAAGGGCCTCGTTAATTTCCCTTGTCCCCGCATAGCCGTAATTCATGGTGCCGATAAACCGGGTTGCCGGGTGGAGCGTGATCCGCTCGTAGCCGGGCACATCAATAATCCGGCGGAAATCGAGTGTGGCATGCAGCACGGCCAGTGATTCATTTTTTGCCATGTTAATTTCGTCCAGAACGGCAAAACCGCCCTGCTCCGCGCACTGCAGAATCGGTCCCTTGCGCAGTGTCACTTCTCCGTTTTTGAATGTATCGGCTCCGATCAGGGTGGACGCATCAGTATTGATGTACAAAGAGACATCCCACTCCGGACGGCCGAAGGCCTGTGAAAGGCCTTCCGCCAGAACGTTTTTTCCGGTTGCCTTCGGCCCCGTCAGCAGCAGATTCTCGCCGGCCAGGATGGCGGAAATCGCGTCTTCCCAGACTTCTTTTCCGTAATAATTATACTCCTGGGGAGGAATACGCTTCTTATTCTCCGGGCTGAGCTCATATTCCTTCCGGAATTCCTCCACCTCGCCAAGCAGGTTCTCAGAAACTCCCTCCCGGCGCAAAAAATCCAATATATCCTTCATATCTGGTCTCCTGTTCCGCAAAAAACGCAACATAAAAATCTGCGAAAATCCGGGCAGGAAATTCCCGCCCGGATCTTTGAAACTTATTCATAAGACTGCCGTTTTCCCTTGAGCTGTCTGCCCGCGCAAGGAACCTCCGGAAGCATCCGGTCCGGCTGCCTTTCAGGCTGCCGCCTTCTGAAGGGATGCCTTTTTGTTTGTATTTATGACGCACACAGCCAGGTAAATCACTGTGAATACCGCCGCTACAGCGTAAGCTGCGTTCCAGCTCATCACCTCTCCGCCCTTTACCTGTGCCGGATTGTGGATGATGTAGGTACAGGTACAGAAAGCATAGAAGCCGGCCGGGATCAGCGGCATCCACATATATTTCTTCTTTCCGTGGATGCCCAGATAAGCTGTAATGCAGGCAAGTGCGAACAGAGAAATCATCTGATTTGCCCACGCGAAGTATCTCCAGAGGGTTGAAAAACCGTTGCTGTCCATCTTTGCCCAAACCAGGATCAGATAAACAAGAACGAATACCGGGATCGCCAGCCCCATTCTCTTCTTATTGCTGTCCTGACGAATGTGAAGGCTGTCTGCCAGTGTCAGCCGGAGGGCGCGAAGCGCGGTATCGCCGGAAGTAACCGGAAGAACAATGACGCCGATCAGAGCAACAAGACCTCCGACTCTTCCGAGTGCGTTCCTGCACAGAACACCAACTACGGAAGTGGCTGCGATTACATGATAGAAGCTGCCATTCTCCGCCTGGAAGAATCCGGCCTGAAGAACGCCGTCCTTTACGGCAGCCGCCTCGGTGGAAAGCTGCGCGAAGCTGGTTCCGATCATGGAAACACCGCCGTTGTCAGCGCCCAGATTGATCATAGCCATGGTTCCTGCCGCCCAGCACATAGCGATAAAGCCTTCCACAATCATCATGTTATAGAACGTCATGCGTCCTTCTTTTTCACTCTCAATGGTTCTGGAAATCAGCGCCGTCTGAGTGGAATGAAAACCGGAAAGAATACCGCAGGCGACGGTCAGGAAGAATACCGGAATGAAATGGCTGCCTGCAAACGGAGAAGCTCCGAAGTAACCTTTGAAATCAAATCCGGACACATTCATGACAGCCGTCGATCCATCGGTTCCAAGTGTGCCGCTTACCGTAGCGCCGACGGTATTCCAGCCGTCCCATACGTTGGTCAGCGGATAACCCTTGGCAAAAATGGCAATAAAAATGCCGACCGCGGTGAAAACAAGGATCAGACCGAAAACCGGGTAAACACGGCCGATAATCTTATCGATCGGGAATATCGTTGCAATCAGATAATATACAAAAATGCAGGAGTAAATCACCCAGGTGGAAACCGCGAAAGGTGAACCTGAAAAGCCGAGAACCTGTGTGGACAGAATGTCGCCCGGTGTGTAGATGAATACAGCGCCGACCAGCAGAAGAAGTATACACATAAAAATGTCATACAGAACGTAGACACTCTTGTTGGTGTAGTTCCGGATCATTTCCGGCATCTGGGTTCCGCCGTCACGGGTGCAGATCATACCGGACATATAGTCGTGCATGGATCCTCCGATGACATTGCCGATCGGGATCGCCAGAAGCGCAACCGGTCCGAACAAAATACCCTGAATCGGTCCGAGGATCGGTCCGGTACCTGCAATATTCAGCAGGTTGATCAGTGCATTCTTCCAGGTTTTCATTGGTACGTAATCAACGCCATCCTGCTTTGCATAAGCAGGTGTCTCACGGTCGTCCGGACCGAAGACAGTCTCGCAGAACTTTCCGTAGAGCGCACCGCCCACGAAAAGGATTGCAAGTCCGATGATGAATGTTAACATGTTCCTTTTCTCCTTTTCTATATATTTCTGAATGTCGTACGTCTGATCCTGGCGCAAAAAGACGGTTCAAAGTCAGAAAAAAGCAGACTGGGAACGTAATATTTCCGGCTTTCAGCATCATTTTGCTTAATAAAATCAAGTCACGGGACACTCAAAATATGAACCTATCTTAATACTTCATTCAGATGATATCAACAAAAATTTTATCTTTTTTTTATTTTTTATCAAATAAATCTACGTTTGCGCCTTTTCAGGCATAAAAAATACTCCTCAGTTTTGCCTGAAGAGTATTCACACCATCCGCTGTCAGCGGTAATCCGTAACCAGAAACAGCGGTTTTACCGTATGAACCTTCACATACTCATCTCCGCCCAGCTGCACGGTGTTATCCATCTTTTTCAGATCTTCCTTCAGCACCGCAAGAGCCTGAGCGTTCATCTCCGCCCGGCCTTCACGGATGATCCGCTCCATCATGTCCAGCACATACGGATGTGCATACTCGGCCGGAACAGGGAAATCGCCGGCTCCCTTCAGCGAATGTTTCATGCTGTCCAGAGCATGATCATACTGCCGGCCGGCCGCTTTCCGGTTCCTTCCCGGCGTCGGAAGAATGCCGCTGTTGATCATCAGGAAGATGGCGGCAATGCCCATCAGCGCCAGAATAATTCCGGGCGAACGGTTCTGCCGCCGTCCGAGGATCATAAACCCCGCCGTAAGACATACCGCGCCGGCCGCGAGGATGAGAGCGGTGATCCGCTGGTATCCCGGCCGGATCAGGTCCATCGAGCGCTTAAACCGTGCCGCCTGAGCGAGATTTTTATACAGCTTCGGCCTCATCTCCAGAAGCTCCCGCGCATTCGAAAGATCCCGCACACAGGCGGCTGCCTGCCGGGTAAGCTGCGCGCTTAGTATTCTGTCTTCCTCCGCCCTCTTTGCAGCCTCCTCCTGCTCGCTCTTTTCACTCAGAAGCGGGATTTCGGGATGTTCCCGGCGAAGCTGGGCAAACATCTTGTCGGAATCGGTGATGTATTTGAAATAGCACGCCTTCTCCTGCGCGCCGTCATACTGAAAAACAATGTACAGAACGGGCGTCAGAAATGCCTTGCCGCTGCCCTTGCTGACGGCGACGCGCTGATAGATCCTTTCCACATTCTCATACGGAATATAGAATGAGCGCGGCATCATTCTGGACGGCACATATACCGCCTTCCGTCCCAGCCCGCACTGATCATATTTTTTGCAGACCTTCCTGTCATTTTTTATTTCTTCCGCTGTAAGCGTTCCCCTTCCAAGCGGTTTACAAGCCATGCTGCATCCTCCGATTCTTCAGCTGTTTGTTACACTGCTGTTCCACAGGCATCCGGTCCTGCCAGATCCGCTGCTTTCCCGCCGGTGCCTCCGCTCAGGTCAGGAAATCCTTCAGTCTCTTGCTGCGGGACGGATGACGCAGCTTACGCAGCGCCTTTGCTTCGATCTGGCGGATACGCTCACGCGTCACGTTAAATTCCTCTCCAACCTCCTCCAGTGTTCTCGCACGTCCGTCCTCCAGGCCGAAACGAAGAACGATAACCTGCCGTTCGCGGTCGGTCAGCGAATCCAGCGCCGAATTCAGTTCCTCGCGCAGCATGGAGAATGCCGCTGAATCGGCCGGGGAGGTTGTCTTTTCGTCCTCGATGAAATCCCCCAGGTGACTGTCATCCTCCTCACCGATCGGTGTATCCAGGGATACCGGATCACGGGAAATTTTCAGCACTTCCTGAACACGGGATACCGGAACGCCCAGGCGGTCCGCTACCTCTTCCGGAGTGGGTTCACGCCCCAGCTCCTGCAGCAGCTGGCGGGTCATGCGCAGTGTCTTGTTGATTGTTTCCACCATATGCACCGGAACACGGATGGTACGGCCGGTGTCGGCAATGCCTCTTGTGATCGCCTGGCGGATCCACCATGTCGCGTACGTTGAAAACTTGTAGCCCTTGGTGTAGTCAAACTTATCCACCGCCTTCATCAGCCCCATATTTCCCTCCTGGATCAGATCCAGAAACGGCATGCCGCGTCCGACGTATTTTTTGGCAATGCTGACCACCAGCCGGAGGTTGGCCTCCGTCAGCTTCTTTTTCGCTTCCTGATCGCCCTGCTCCACCCGTTTCGCCAGCTCCACTTCCTCTTCACTGGTCAGCAGCGGAACATTGCCGATCTCCTTCAGGTACATGCGAACCGGATCCTCGGTACTGACACCGTCCAGAATATCCGCGTCATTGATGATCTCGACTTCTTCCTCTTCCTCCGCGCTGATGTCAATGTCATCATCGGCCTCCAGCACCAGATCGTCGCTGTCATCCATCGCTTTTTCCTGAAGAATGTCAATATTTTTCTTCTCCATATATTCGTAGATATGATCCATGTCCTCTTCCGAAAGATCGACCCCCTCGAAAACCTTGGTTATCTCATCGTACTCCAGCGTGTTCTTTTTCTTTCTGGCGCTCTCCGCCAGTGCAGAAAGTTTTCTCAGAAACAGTTCCTGTGATTCGTCCATCGATTGTTCTCCTCTCCAGGTATACGCAGCTAACTGCCCGCTCTCCTTACTATTATCAGGTGGCCGGGCTTTCCTCCGGCAGCTCCTGCCCCTTCACGGTAATGACGGGGCCGCCGTGTTTTTCTATGTAATCCCGTGTGATCTCTACTCCGCCGATATTTTTATCCTTGGGAATTTCATACATGATATCCAGCATAAATTCCTCAATGATCGACCGCAGAGCCCGGGCTCCGGTTTTCTTTTCCAGTGCTTCGTCCGCAATATCGTACAGCGCATCCTCATCGAAGGTAAGTTTAACCCCGTCCAGCCCGAGGAGCTTCTGATACTGCTTCAATATCGCATTTTTCGGTTCCCTCAGGATGCGTACCATCATGTCCCGGTCCGGATTCCGAAGCGTACAGATGACCGGCAGCCGGCCGATGAATTCCGGGATCATTCCGTACGCGCGGATATCGTCCGTGGTTACATGGGATAAAATGTCCGGATCCCGGTCGTACTGATCCTTCAGGTCAGAGCAGAAACCCATCAGGGAATGCCGGCTCAGGCGCTCCTTAATAATATCTTCCAGCCCGGGGAATGCTCCTCCGCAGATAAACAAAATATTCCGCGTATTGATGGTAACCATCGGAACCATGGCATTCTTGCTCGTTGCTCCGACCGGCACCTCCACGTCCGCTCCCTCCAGAAGCTTCAGCAATCCCTGCTGCACGGACTCACCGTTCACATCCCGCTGGTTCGCGTTGTTTTTCCGTGCAATCTTATCGATCTCATCGATAAAGACGATCCCCTGCTCACATTTTTCAACATCGTTATCCGCCGCTTCCAGCAGTTTGGAAATGACGCTCTCGATATCATCGCCAATATATCCGGCCTCGGTCAGTGATGTCGCATCACTGATTGCCAGCGGGACGTTCAGGATCTTCGCGAGTGTGCGGACCAGATAGGTTTTTCCGCATCCGGTAGGACCGATCATCAGGATATTCGACTTGTCTATCTCAATGTCATCCATCGTATTCGTATAAACACGCTTGTAGTGATTATAGACGGCGACGGAAATAACCTTTTTGGC
The DNA here is from genome assembly GCA_900318615.1 of uncultured Eubacteriales bacterium. Taxonomy (GTDB): domain Bacteria; phylum Bacillota; class Clostridia; order Lachnospirales; family Lachnospiraceae; genus Merdiplasma. The sequence continues at coordinate 44,973 of ONLK01000003.1, read as the reverse complement.
ATACTCCTGACCAATCACGTACTCATCAAGGGCAGCCTTGATTTTATGAGGCGCGGGAACACTATGTATATCGAACACCGGCTTCGCCTTCTTGTCCGGCTGTTTCTGACGAACCTTCTGCTGCTGTGCAAACGGCCCTGCGTCAAACAGCGGAATATTGTGCATATTCAGAAGTTCCTGCATGCCCGGCATGCCCGGACTATTCAGCATGTTCTTCATCTGCGGCGAATTCATGGCATCCATGGATTTTTGCAGACAGTCCACGCACACGGCAATATTGCCGGGGAGCACCAGCATCTTTCCGGCCTGGCTCTGCGTCCGGTGACATACGGCGCAGATCTGCTCATATTTTATTTTTTTCCTGTTCTCATCCTCGCGGTGATCTTCCAGGCTTCCTCTTTCACTGCCGTTCTTTTCATCATCTGACATCTTCATCGGCTCCTTTATTCCAGAATGACTCGTTGGCGGTACATATCCGGATCATGCTTCCGGGCAGCTTCCTGTAGTTTTTTCCCAGCAGGTATCCTGCATATTTGCATATGCACAGATGAATAAACCCGGGGATTTCACACGCTCTCCTCATCCGGAACAATTCCTTTATAACCGTTTTTACGTAGGTCATGCCCTCATTTTCAGAAGAAACGGACGCAAATACTTCCGGATGCATGGCCTGGGAAACGCCAAGGTCGAAATTCCTGTGAAACTGCTGCGCCCCGGTATATTCATGCGTATGAAACACCCGCGCATCCGCCCGGTAGACAACGGCATAGCCGTGTTCAATCAGCTTCGAAGCAAAAATCATATCCTCGTTAAATATGGTGTGTTTGTCAAACCCGCCCAGCTTATCATAGATATCTTTCCGGTAAGCCGCACATACATTGGAACAAAAAAATGTTTTCACCCCGTACTGCGGCATATCCTTCTTCGTCTTTTTCACTGTTTCCGGTCCGTAGTTATACCGGCGGGTCAGTTTTTCCAGGGCGCTGCTGTCCCGGCGGGCAAGCTGCCGGGCGTACACGGCGGCGGTATCCTCATCGTCAAATCCGCGCGTCATATTCTCCAGCAGGCAGCGGTCCGCCGGAACCGCATCCTGCGTCATAAAGACCAGAAGATCCGTACCGGCCATACGCGCCGCCAGATCACGGGTTCCGCCGTGGTCAAACTCATCTTCGGAAATATGGATAACCTCCGCCTCCGGAATATCAGCTGTATCCTCCGGATGAAAATATTTCTCGCCTGTATTTATGATCAAAATTCGTTCCGGAGGTACCGTCTGTACGTGAATCCGACGGACCAGTTCTCTGAATTTATCATCCGGGTGAAAGGTCAGTATTATCACTGTAATGGTAAGCGCCTTCATCTGCCCTCCTCCGGCCCCAGCCGTTCTCAGCGTCCGCCCGGCGGACAATCATCCCGTATCGTTTGTCCGCGTCAGCTTACAGAAGAGATTCCCGTATCGTTGATAATGGTCTGGCTTATTTCCTGCACCGTATCGGACGGCTGGTAACCTTCCTGTCCGTAAAGGAAACTGTGAAGTTTGGATACATTGTCCGCCAGCGTTACCGGAACTACGATATCCGCGCCGTTCGACAGGGTGGTGAAAGCCGTCTCGTACGGAAAGCCGGTTTCGTTGCCTTCCTCCAGCTTAAAGCTGCCGGCTGATGTCGCCAGGGAGAGAATATCCGTGTTGCTCATACTGGTATAAATGTACGGCAGCATGGTATTCACAATCGATGCCAGCGTGGTAACACCCTGGTTCTTTGCCTTCTCAAAGCACTGGGTCAGAACCGTTCTCTGGCGCTCCGTACGCTTGAAATCCCATCCCTCCGTATAACGGATCCGGCAGTACGCCAGCGCCTGAATACCGGAAAGATGCACATCACCGGAGGCTGTCAGCGGCGTATAGTCAACACCGGTTACCTGTTTGTTTTCCACGCAGTACCCGTTAATCAGCTCCATCTCCTGATCGGTTATGTTCAGGTCAACTCCGCCGACCAGATCAACGGCCTTGATCACAGCTGCAAAATCAACCGTGACAAAGTCCTCAATGTCAAGATCCAGGTTCTTATTCAGCATGTTCACGGACTGTTCCGCCCCGCCGACCGAATAGCACTCGGTTGCCTTGCGGTAATTTCCGTCCGTGTTGTCAAGATACGTGTCACGGTATACCGATACCAGTTTAATTTCCTTTGTCGCATTGTTGATCGAACAAACCATGATGGTATCGCTGTTGGTTCCGCTCCTGATGTTTCCGTCGCGTGAATCGACGCCGTAAAGGGCAATATCCCGATAGCCGGTATTGCTGACACCGCTGTTGGTCAGAATATTCTTCAGTGTCGTCCGGTCCATTCTTCCGAGTTCTATAAATATAAATGCAAAGACAGCCAGCACGATAGCCAGAAGAATACCAACCACGATGGGCCATTTCTTTTTCTTTTTTCTTCTGGGTTCCCTGTAATACTGCGGCCCGCGGTAAACCCCATGTTCCCGGTCGTAGCGGCCGTTCTCACGGCCGTACATTCTGCCATTGTAGCGGTACGGACTATTCTCGTCAGCATACCGTCCATCCTCCGGCCGGCTCCGGCGATACTGTCCATCCCGGCTGTACCGGGGATCCCGACCGTACTGTCCATCCCGGCTGTACTGTTCTCCCCGGCTGTACCGGGGATCCCGGCCGTACTGTCCATCCCGGCTGTACTGCTCTCCCCGGCTGTACCGGGGATCCCGTTCGGAATAATAATCCTCCTGGCGATAATAGCCGCTCTCACTGAACTCCTGCTGACGGATCTCTTCCTTATCCTCTTTTTTTCCCATAATTCTCCATCCCACGATGCGGTCCTGCTGCAGCAGTAGGCCGCTCAATAAGCGTTCTTATTAATAAATCCCTTAAAAATCGTCAGAAACAGTATCTTAAAATCAAATCCGAGCGTCCAGTTTTCAATGTAGTAAATATCGTACTCGATCCTTTTCTGAATCGAGGTATTTCCGCGGTAGCCGTTTACCTGCGCCCAGCCGGTCATACCCGGCCGAACCTGATGCTTGATCATATAGCGCGGGATCTCCTCGCGGAACTTTTCAACATACTGCGGACGCTCCGGCCGCGGTCCGATCAGGCTCATATCTCCCTTAAGCACGTTGATCAGCTGCGGCATTTCATCAATACTCGTCTTCCGGATGAATTTACCGACCTTCGTCACGCGCGGATCATTGCGTACCGTCCAGCCTTTCTTCTCATTTTCCTCCGTCTGCACCTCCATCGAGCGGAACTTGTACATCTGAAACTCCTTATTATGAAGTCCCACCCGAATCTGCTTGAAAATCAGCGGTCCCGGCGACGTTGCCTTGATGGCGATGACGGTGCCCAGCATGACCGGTGAAAACAGAATCAGGGCGAACAGGGATCCGACGATGTCTATGATCCGCTTGATGATGATATTAAACGTATCCGTCAGCGGTACATGCCGGATATTGATGACCGGCAGTCCGAGCAGATCCTCTGTGTACGGGCGTGTCGGGATAATCGTGCCGTAATCCGGAATAAATTTGGTATGCACCCCGGATTTTTCGCAGGCGGCGACGATGGAGCGCAGCTTGTAATATTCCTCCAGACTCAGGGTAATGGCGATCTCGTCCTGCATATGCTCCGAAAGTATCTTTTCAAGATCTCCGGTACGGCCGATCACGCTGATTCCCTTATACTCCGTCCCAACTCCGTAGTTGTCGTCGAGAATGCCATTGATTTTATACCCCCACTGCGGATTTTCCACAACACGGTCAATAAAACTTTCCGCCGCCCTGCTGTATCCGACCAGGATCATATGGCGCTGGTTCATGCCCTTGCGGCGGAGTTTTCGCAGCATTCCGCGCAGGAGATTTCTTTCCAGAACCGTAAGGAAGATATTTACCAGCGTAAACATGACCAGCATACGTCTGGAAACATCCGTAATGTGCATCATGTACATGCCGGCAATAAAGATAAGAACTGCCAGCATATTCGCTGAGAAAACCCGGCCGGCTTCCGATCTGCGTCCGCGAATGCGCTCCGACTCATACAGCTTGAACATAGAGTACAGAACAACCAGCATCGGAATGAAGATGATCAGCGCCATCATGTACGTCTGCATGGAAAAACGCCCGATGATTTTGGGTGCGATCAATTTAAACTGAATGTTCCATGCAAGCACATAGGACAGGACAATTGTGATCACATCCAGCAGCAGCTGCATGCGCGCAAAATATTTTTCGTTATCCCTTATCAATTCTGCTCCTTCAGTCCATCAGACGCCTGAACGTATTCACCCAAAGCTCTGCCTGGATCTGTATATAATGCACCATGTGCTCCGGCCTGAATTTAACTTTTTTATTGCCGCCCGTGCAGCACAGGGCAAACCCATCCCTCAGTCCCGTCCGATACTCTTTCCCGAAGCCCCGGACGGTGAAAAATATTGCCTTTGCTGTAAAGCCGGCTGTCAGAAACGGTAAATTCAAAAGGATCTGAAAGACCGGCATGTTCTTATAAATAATATAAATGCTGTTTCTGGCGGAAAGAGTGACCTTAAACGGATTGTACCGGGAACCGGAAGAGCCGCTTCCGTAATGAAGCACCTGCGCTCCCGGGGCGTAGATGTTCCGGTATCCCAGAATTTTCGCACGCCATCCAATATCAATATCCTCCAGATAAGCAAACTGGCTTTCATCAAACAGTCCGGTCTGTTCCATCATGCTCCGCCGGTACACAGCTGCCCCGGCGCAGGCGGCGAAAACATCCCCGGGCTTTGCGAACCGGTGGTGATTCTCGCCTTTTCCCATGGTAAAGGCCCATCCGAGAGAACAGTAATAATCCCCTGAATCGTCAATCAGATTCGGCTTGTCCATCCGCCGCATCATAGCGCCGGCAGAAAAAGCATGGGGATGCGCATCCAGCGCCGCGATCATTTCGCCAACAAAATGTTTTCCGGCGGCCGTATCATTGTTCAGCAAAATCACGTAGGGCTCCGTACTTCTCCGGATCCCCTCATTCACTGCAAAGCAGAAACCGGTATTCTCCTTCAGGCGGATCAGCTCCACCTCCGGATATTTGTCTTCCACATACTCCGCACTTCCATCCGTTGAACCATTGTCCACCAGGATCGTACGAAAATCCCGGCACTCCTGCCGCCGCAGGGAGTCCAGGACGCCATGCAGGAATTTGAGGCCATTCAGATTCGGGATAATTACAACAGCTTTCGGCATATCCATCACACTCCTGTATCAGACTGATTTCATATGAGCCCCGCTTCGCAGTGAATAATTCCATTTGGTCAGAGAAAGATTTTTATTATAGTAAGGATCCCCCTTTTTCAGGAGTTTTTCCCACTTTGTCCTCATCAGCTCGATTTCGCTCTGGAAACGGCGGACCTTTTCTTTGCTGTCCTCCGTCCCCCGGCTTTTCGATTCATAATGATACAGTTCGGCGTACGGAGTAAATACAACCTTCTGTCCGCTCTCATTAATTCTCAGGCACAGATCAACGTCATTAAAAGCTACCGACAGCCGTTCGTCAAACCCCTGCACGTTCTCGAACACGGATCGCTTTATCATCACACACGCAGCCGTAACTGCGGAAAGATCCTGGCACAGATCAGCCTTATGCAGGTACCCCGAATGCGATCGCTTCATATCCACAAACAGGCTGCCGGCAATCCCGCCGATCCCCACCACGATGCCGGCGCTCTGCACCGTATCATTCGGATAATACAGCCTGGCACCCGCTGCCCCGGTTCCCGGCCGCTGGCAAAGTCCCAGCAGCTCCTCCATCCAGTCCGGCGTGATTACTTCCGTATCATTATTCAAAAAAAGAAGATACGTACCGTGCGCCGCACGCACTGCGAAATTGTTGATCGCGGAATAATTAAATCCCTTATCCCACGTAAGCACACGGATACGGTTGTCGGTGCCGCCGGGGTTCACCGGCCTGCCGTCAATCTGACTGTAATAATCAAAAATCTCCGAATCCGTGCTGTTGTTCTCAACCACCAGGATTTCAAAATTCCGGTAGGTACTGCGCGTCAGCACGCTGTTCAGGCATTTTTCCAGCGTGGCCTTTTCATTCCGGTTCGGAATAATAATGGAAACCAGTTCCTCCTTTTGCACCGGATACCGGACCCTGTAAAACCCGAAGTCCTTCTTAAGGCTAACCTCGCCGGGACAGCCGATCCTCTTCAGGTGATCCTCAATCGCCCTCTTCCCTGCCTCATACGCGTACATCTTGCTCATGGGGTTATCCGCAGTTGAAGACGGCGACGTACGCCAGTGATATAAAATTTCGGGAACATGTCCTACCTGCTTCTCCCCCGCCGCCTCCGCCGCGCGGAAAATCAGATCATAATCCTGAGCCCCGTTATAATCTCCGCTCACACCGCCAATCCTGTCAAACAGTTCCTTTTTCATGCACAGAAAATGGCAGATATAATTATTCGAGCATAAAAGATCCGGATTGAAATCCGGCTTCAGATTCGGCTGAAAATGTATTTTCCCATCCGTATCAATTTTATCCTCATCGGAATAAACCATCAGAATACCGGGATGGTCCTTCAGAAACAGCGCAACTTCAAACAGAGCGGCCGGTGAAAGCAGATCATCGTGATCCAGAAAACAGATCCAGCTGCCGGAAGCCATCGCGGCTGCGGCATTTGTATTCTGCGCTATCCCGGCATTCTCCGAAAGATGCCGGCAGACGATCCTTTCGTCCAGCTGCGCGAACTTTCGGGCTGTACTGAGCGTAGCCGGACTTGTTCCCGCATCCGCCAGACAAAGCTGCCAGAACGGATACGTCTGTCCCCGAACCGACTCAATCATCCCGCTAAGCACCGGCTCCGGCGTATTGAACAGCGGAACCGCAATGCTGAAGACCACCGGATCCTTCCAGCGGACCCTCCGCTGCGCTTCCAGTTCCTGCTGCGAAGGCTTATACTCCTCATACCAGGGCCCGTACGGAACCTCCTCCGGTTCCATCCTCTCCTGCAGCCGGGCGGCGAACTCCTTCAGCCCGAAATGCTTCAGATACTTAAGCCCCTTTATAATATTGTAAGGTGTCAGTTTACGAGACATAATCCAATTCCACACAAAAACGAACCTGCCGCGCCTTCCGTCCCGATGCGCGGTCCCATGGTGTGCCCGCGGTCCGCAACCGGCGGTCAGTTAAACCCCGGATACGTACGTATGCAGTCCGCCACATACTCGGCGTCCTTCATATCCAGATTATAAAACATCGGCAGGCGCATCAGGCGCTCGCTCTCCTTCGTCGTATACCTGTCCTCTCCGTGGAACCGGCCAAACCGCTTCCCGGCATCGGACGTATGCAGCGGAATGTAATGGAACACCGCGCACACTCCTTTGGAGCGCAGATACCGGATCAGGTCCGTGCGGACCTCCAGATCCTTAACTTTGATAAAATACATATGCGCGTTGTGATGCGCGTACTCCGGAACAACCGGCTGTTCAATCAGTCCGCGGTCCGCCAGGCTCTTCAGGGCTTCATTGTAGAAGTTGTAGATGGCATGACGCTTTTTGTCAATCTTATCTGCCTCCTCCAGCTCCGCATACAGATAGGCTGCGTTCATATCACTGGGAAGATAGGAAGACCCGTAATTTACCCACGTATACTTATCAATCTGCCCGCGGAAAAACTTGCTTCGGTTTGTCCCTTTTTCACGCAGAATTTCCGCCGGCTCCTGATAGCGGTCGTCATTGAAAACAATGGCTCCGCCCTCACCCATGGAATAATTCTTGGTTTCATGGAAGCTGTAGCAGCCGAAATCGCCGATGGTACCGAGGGCGCGGCCTTTATAGAAAGCATTCACACCCTGAGCTGCATCCTCCACCACCTTCAGATTATGGCGCTTCGCGATGTCCATGATGGTATCCATCTCGCAGGCAACGCCGGCATAGTGGACAGGAACAATCGCCTTTGTTTTATCGGTAATGGCGTCCTCAATAAGGCGCTCGTCCATGTTCATCGTCTCCGGATGAATGTCAACAAACACGCAGGTTGCACCGCGAAGTACGAAGGCATCCGCCGTTGACACGAACGTATAGCTCGGCATGATTACTTCATCCCCCGGACGAATATCCGAAAGATACGACGCCATTTCCAGCGCGGATGTGCAGCTGGTCGTCAAAAGGACATGGTTCGCCTTAAAATGCTCACACATCCATGCGGAACACTTTCGGGTAAACTCTCCGTCGCCGCACAGCTTGTGGTTATTGACAGCCTGCTGTATATATTCCAATTCCTTACCAACAAACGGTGGTCTGTTAAAATCAATCATTTCAATACCCCCATTCCCCCAAGAGCATACACTAAAATTCCGACCAGTATTATCGCTATCCCGAGAAGCCGGCGCCTGCTGATCTTTTCCCTCAGCATAAACACTCCGAAAACCGGGATAAAAATATAACTGGTAGATTCGATTACCGGTGACAGTGAATATGGCACTACCTTTAACGCATACATCGTCAGCAGCGTTGAAACCAGAAAAATGACATACGCCCCGATGACAATCGGGTTAAGATATTCCTTCAGCCTGCTCTCATGTTTTCTGTTCGCTGCGGTTTTCAGCATTACCTGTGCAAAAGACGAAATCAGCACAGAGAAAAACCAGATCAGAACATGAACCATCATCGTTTTAGTCATTCTCGCTCACCCCCACCACAATTCCGGCAAGTATGATCAACGACCCGATGACCTTCCATACATTCAGCTCCTCGTGAAAAAAAGCAACCGCCCAGATCAGCGAGTAAATAATCGTGACCGGTTTATTTGTAAAGGCAAATGTAAGGGACATGTGCTTGAGAACCTGCTGCCATACCAGCGCGAACAGGAAGGTAACCAGCAGGACAAGGCCGTAATACAGGCACCATCTCACAGAGAGAAAATCCGACTGTCCGGCCTTCTTTGAAGCAACTCCGGCCAGCGAGTTGATAATCAGGCTGACGTGCAGTATGAGAAACCACTTCAGAGGCACTTCCAGCTGCTTCTTCTGCTGCTCATTCATTTTAATGGTATTGGTATCCTTTTTTTTCATGAATCCATCTCTTCCGTTCCTGCGCACAGGGCGCAAAAAAGTACAGTACCTCGAATTATAGCATCACGTCAAGTAAACCGCAAGGCATGCCCTGCGGTTTACTTGATTATTACGTATAAAATTGTCTGAAATTCAGCGTCTGAGCGAAAAATCATTGTTATCCAGCGTAAGATTTGGATTGTAGTAGGGATCCCCGTTTTTCAGGATAGACGGCCACCGCTTCAGAAAAATATCCGCTTCCTGATTGAAGCGTGCGATCTTCTCCGGCGTATCCTCCATCCCTCTCGACCTGGATTCGTAGTGATAAAGCTCTGCATACGGACAATACACAACCAGATATCCGGCTTTTCGGACGCTCAGACAGAAATCAACATCGTTGAAGGCGACCTTCAGTTCCTCATTGAAACCGCCAACCGTCTCAAATACCGGGCGCTTCACCATCATGCAGGCTGCCGTTACCGCGGAAAGATCACTCTGACAGATAATCCGTGAGAAGTAGCCGTTCGCGCTGCGGGGGAAATTCTGGAATGCGTGTCCGGCAATTCCGCCGAACCCGATAATTACACCGGCATGCTGTACGGTGTCATCCGGATAAAAAAGCCGTGCGCCGGCTGCGCCGACTTCCGGCCGCAGGCACGGTCCGAGCATTTGTTCAATCCAGTCCGGAGCAATCACTTCCGTATCATTATTCAGGAAAAGAAGATACTCTCCCTTCGCATTCGCTGCGCCGAAATTATTAATTCTGGAATAATTAAATTCATAATTCCAGTAAAGCGTGCGGAAATTGGAATACTGCTGTTCCATACTGCGGTAATACTCAAACGTCCCCTCCTCCACGCTGTTGTTCTCCACAACAATCAGCTCATACGCAGGATACGTTGTTTTTTCACGGATGGAACGGATACATTTGTCCAGATCCGGAATATGATCCTTGTTCGGAATGATAATGGATACGAGCGGTTTTTTTTCGGGCATGATGTACTGTACCCGGTACAGGCCCGGATACTCACCCATTTCCACCCGGGCATCTATTCCGACACGGTCAAAATGCGCCTGAACCGCCCGCTTCCCGGCTTCGAACGCATAGCGCTTGCTGGCCGGATTCTCCGAAGTCGAACCCCTGTGTGTCCGCCAGTGGTACAGCGCCCTTGGAATGTGGCAGATCTTCTCTGCCTTTTCCACACAGCGCAGCGTAAAATCATAATCCTGCGCTCCGTCAAACTCCGGCCGCATCGGCCCGACCTTATCAAAAAGAGACCGGCTGACCGCCGTCAGATGGCAGATATAATTCATACTGCACAGCAGATCCATATTGAAATCCGGCTTAAAGTGCGGTTCTGAAAATGTCTTTCCGTCGTAGCTGACCTTATCCTCGTCGCTGTAAATAAAATCGGCGTCCGGCTGGACATTGATCAGCTTTACAATCTCATAGAGTGCATCCCGCGCGATCAGATCGTCATGATCCATAAAAACAATATACCGCCCGCTGCTGATGGATAGAGCGGCGTTGGTGTTCCCGGAAATTCCCAGCTTCTGCGCGGAAGAAACAATATGAATTTTCCGGTTCCGGGCAAACGAATTCAGAATATCCTTCAGCGGAGACGGATCTCCGCTCCCATCGGACAGACAAAGCTCCCAGTTGTGGTACGTCTGCGCTTCCACCGACGCAATCATCTCCTGCAGAAACTGCGGATCGGTCTTGTACAGCGGCACCACAATGCTGATCAGCGGTGAATCCGGGAAGGACATCTTCTCCTCCGCCTCCAGCACCTCTTTCCCCGGTTCATGCTCCCTGCGCCAGAAATTATAATTGCTTTTCGAACCGGAACCTTTTTCCTTCAGTTTTTCGAATATGCGCAGAAACGTCATGTGCAACCCGTTCCGCTCATAATAGGCTTTTGCCTTGCGCAGGACAGACATGCGGCTGCCGCTGATGTTGCGCTGCCCGGCGCGAAGATCAAAATGCCAGCTCTTTTTCTGTCCGTCAGCTGCTACAATCAGTGTAATCCTGCGGCCTGCCGGCTTTTTAAACTGAACGTCAAAGCCAAACCGGACCTTATTCGGGTCCTCAATCTCCCCAAGTTCCGGGTAATCCTCGATCACGTCCTGTCGGTAAATCCATTCCACCGATGACTTCAGCTTTTCACCATGACAATCCAGAACCTGAATCCGGCAGGGTGAATTGCCGACCGCCCATCCTCCAATGTGCACCGTCTCTCCGTCATCCTGCCAGGTCTCCAGATAGACATCCGGCATGCGGCGTTCCTTCTCCATCTGCCTGCGGGAAAGTTTCAGGACACGTCTGTGCTTTCCGTCCAGGTCCTGGTAAACGCAAAGCTTTCGGAATAGCTTTCCGTCCTCGGGCAGCGTAATCCACAGATCATACTCCCGGTCGATATTTTCGGCGCCCAGTCCGCGGGCAAAATATTTCTGCCGCACCGTCAGACTTTCACGCACGCCCACGTGAAGATCAAGCTCCGTGTTATCCGCAAAGGCTCTCATCCGGCTTCCGGCAATCGAATTTCCCTGAAAATACCCCTGTACCACATAGACTCCGGGATCGCTCCGATGGAAGCGGGACAGGGTCACTTTAAAAATCCTTTCCATATTCTTTTGTCTCCTCGCTTCCAGCTCTTGAAAGACGAATTGCGGTTTTCTGTTTCCTTTCTGTATTTTTCGTTTACCATAGTGTGAAGGGCGCGCGATTTACAGAGAAATTTGCATTATAGTAAGGATCTCCGGCATCCACCGTCCCGCCCCAGCGCTCACGGAAGTGCTTTACTTCTTTCTCAAAGCGTTCCTTCTTCTGCGGTGTATCCTCATATCCCCGGGACTTTGATTCATAGTGATACCACAGGGAGAACGGAGTCATGATATTATAATATCCTGCTTTTCTTACTTTAAGGCAAAAATCTATGTCATTCAGGGCTACGGCAAAGCTTTCATCGAAGCCGCCGGCTTCATTATAAACATCCCGGCGCACCATCAGGCAGGCGGCTGTGACCGCCGACCAGTTTCCGACAATCTGCGCCCGGAGCATCCATCCCAGGTCATCGCGCTTATAGCCGGAGAACACGTGCCCGGCAAAACCGCCGAATCCGAGCACGACACCGGCATGCTGAACCGTATCATCCCCGTAAAGAAGTTTTGCCCCCACGCACCCGCTTTCCTTCTGCATGCACAGCCCCAGCATCTCACGGATGGAACCCGGTTCAATCAGCTTTGTATCATTATTTAAAAACAGAAGATAATCGCCGCGGGCTTCCCGGACCCCGCAATTATTGATGGAAGAATAATTAAATCCCTTCTCCTTCCACTCAATTACCCGTACATTCGGAAATTCCGCAGTAATCTTTTTATAATAATCCGATGTTTCCGGATCCGTGCTGTTATTTTCGACGACTACAATCTCGAGGTTCTTATAATCGCTGACTGTTTCAATCGAACGTATGCAGCGGTCCAGATCGTCCCGGTGATCCTTGTTCGGAATGATAACCGAAACCAGCGGATCGTTCGGGGTATCGTAAATAACATGGTTCATGCCCCAGTACTGCTTCATTATCTCCGCATGCCCCCTTCGGCCGGTCCGCCTCAGATGATCATCAATCGCCCTGCGCCCTGCCTCATACGCATACAGCTTGCTCTCCGGGTTCTGGGCCGTTGAATTCTGATGCATCCTCCAGTAATACAGTACCTTCGGAATGTGCTCAATTCTGTTCGCTTTTTCTGTCACGCGGAAGATAAGATCATAATCCTGCGCACCGTCGTATTCCTTCCGGAAACCGCCGGCCGCGCGGAAAAGTTCCGCACGAACCGCCAGAAAATGTGTAATGTAATTGTGCGACCGCAGCAAATCCGGTGAAAAATCCGGCTTCAGGTTCGGGTCAAAATGATTTTTCCCGTCCATGCTGAGCTTATCTTCATCCGTATAGACAACATCGGCATCCGTGCAGCAGATACGCTGCGCCATCTCAAACAAAGCGTTCGACGCAAGCACATCATCGTGATCCATCAGTGCAATGTAATTACCATCCGCCAGCACGGCCGCAGCGTTTGTATTCTCTGAGATTCCCCGGTTTTCATTCAGAAACCGGACGCAGATCCTCGGATCGGAGGCATATTCCCGAAGGATGTCCGCCAGTTTTTCATTTCGGCGGACAGCCCCGTCTGCATTCTTCGTAACGCTCGCATCGGCAATGCAAAGCTGCCAGTCGGAATAGGACTGTGCCTTCACACTTTCCACCGCCGCCCTCAGATATTCCTCCGGCGTATTATAGACCGGCATCAGAATACTGAATTTAATCTTCTGCGGAAGGCGGCAGATACGCTCCGCCGCCAGTTCTTCCGCGGATGCCGTATGTTCCCCGAACCAGCGCTGATAGCGGACATCCGCCGCCGGCTCCTTCTTTCTGGCATTTTTTATCGCTTTCGCACGAATCGTCACAAAATTACGCGCACTGCGGACCTTTTCCACGGCCCGGAACGCTTTCGTAGCGCGCTGCGCGTCCAGCTGAGACCGGACCTTCGCAAGCTCGGATAAGAGCGCGTCATGCTCCTCCCGCATCTTTTCAATATCGTTGATCCGGTCACTCAGATACAAAAGTTCAAACACCCCGGCAACGGTAATTTCGTCCGCCCGCTCCAGCTCCCCGTGCAAGAGATACGCCGGATCATACGACCAGAACTCATCGTACCCGTCCCGGCTAAAACCGTGGACCGGTTCAAAGCGCACGCTGACGGTGCTGTAAACCGCGTCAATACGGATCCGGCACAGGTGATTGCTGCACGGATCCCAGCGGATAAAGCGGGGATGCCCCAGCTGCGCCGGGAAAATACGGAATGTAAAGCTTCCGTCCGCTCTGACCTCCAGCTTTCTGGAGACACTTTTCTCCTCGCTGAAGCTGCCGGTATTCCCGTAATAAATTCTGCTGGAATAATACCGGGTGCCGGCATCTTCATTCGCTCCGGTCAGTTCATTCAGTTCCCGGTATCCGGGCGTCACCGAGGTGTAAAGATCCCGCAAAGCTACATGTTTCCCGTTCACCCACGCCTGAAACCGGCTCTCCATCCGGGAAAAAAGGTCCTGCTCTTCGTCCGAAAACCCCTGCGCACGCAAAAATACGCTGCTGTCCTCTTCCCCGGCGGCCTGTGCCAGGAAATAGTGCCATACCCGGTACAGGACAAAGCGAACCGGAACCGGGAAATCAAACGTCCATTCGTAATCGATCAGGTTCCAGGAACCATCCGGCAGAATGACAATGTTTTCCGCTGTCATGTCAATGTCCGTCACGGGAAGCGTCCGGTCCCTGCGCGGATAGCCCTGCATGCCGAATATTTCTGTAAACGGCTCTGTCACGCAAAAGTCTTTCTGCGCCCTGTCCCCGATCTTGTCCGTCAGCGTCCGGACAGCGCGCACCGCCTCCGGCTTTTTCCCGGAATGCCACAGCGCGGATGCCTCATCAAGGAGCGTGTGTCCTCCCTTCAGAAATTCAAAAACCGGTTTTCCATCCTCAGAAATAACCCGGTTAACGCAAATTCCGCTGTCTGCCCACAGCTTCGAAAGCGTTGATTCATGCCTTACAATGGAGGCGGCATGCTCTTTTCCTTCCGGATAGCATGCTTCCTTGCAAACCGCATACGTTCCTTCGGCATTCCTCAGGATGTCTGTGCGAATGGCAAGACGGCGGCTCCTTTCGTTCGAAAATTTACTGTAAACCGGGAAAATACCCGTATCTTTCCGCTGTTCTCCGTTTTCTTCCGAAACAGTATCCCCGGTGCCCAGCACCACAAGATAGGAATTCGAAAAAAGCGGAAACTGTCCGCTCTGTATCAGTGAATCAAAAACCTTCGGTTCATCAAAGAGAACCAGCCGTTCGCGGTCAAAATTCCAAACCTTTATCGGAAGATCTCCTTTTTTCGGAAGATAGTCATCCGACCAGATGACTGACGGCAGCTTATAATCCGGGTAGGGGTAATAAAATTTCCGTTTTTTCAGGCCGCACCGGTCAAAAATTTCCTCCAGCTCCGGACGGCTGAATGTCCGCACACCCGGATCCTCCGGATAATTCTCCAGACCGTCAAACAGCTTTCCTGTATGATCTTCCCGCGCTCCGGCCCAGTATTTAAGTCCCAGCCGGTTTTCGATCGCAATCACCAGTCTCCCGCCCGGCTTCAGAAGTGTCTTTATCTGGTTCAGAAATTCCTCGTATGGTTTGTCGGAACCTATGTAAGAGCGCGCATATTCAAAAACTCCGATCAGCGTAATCCAGTCGTATTTCTCAGGAAGATTTTTCCCGATATCCTGAAAATTTCCAACAAAAATAGAAATATTGTCCTGATTCCGATGGCGGTACGCATTCACCAGGCTTCTTTTTTTCGAAAGGTCAATACAGGTCACCGTACCGGCCCGGCGGGCAAGTGCACCGGTCACAGCTCCGCAGCCGCTCCCGATTTCCAGAACATGGTCCCCCGCACCGATCGGGAGTGCGCTCACGATGTTTTCGCGCACATTTGACATGTGATAAATGACAGCCCAGTCCTTTTCGCGGGCGATGACCTCATTAAGCTCTTCTTCCGGCGTCGTCTGCGCAATATGCAGCAGCTTATCCTCAACCTCGCCGTCCGAATAAAGATCACTCCCCGGATACCAGGTATAATCCAGGGTCACACAGCCAACCTTTTCTTTCATTACAGCACTCCCCATGTTTAGTTCAGCAGTTCTACCACCGAATTTGTATCATAGAAACCGACGGTATTCTTCACCGAGACAATTGTCAGATTGCAGGCTTCATACAGCCGGTGATGGACCACAAAATCCACCCCGTTGTATCCTGTGCAGCCAAAGGAAAGCATATATTCGCCGCCCTGCATGTCCATCTTCTGCTTAAACGAAATCTCCTGAACGTCCCCTTTCTTCATCGCCTTGACCGAGACCTTCTCAAACAGGCTGTTTGTCCCGGTAATTTCGGTTCCCTTCAGATTCGTAATCGTAAACGCATAAATCGGATCGTCCACCCGCGCAAAAAATTTCACACGCATCAGGATGGTGCACACGGTCCCCTTCTCAATCGTGTTGGAAGAGCGGCCGTCCGCATCAAGAATATTGAAATCCGTGATCTGCGCAATACCGTCTCCATATTCGTTAATTTCCGGGTTGATCTCAAAAGCTCTGGTCCAGATGTTTTTTTCACCCTCCGGGATATCGGAAACTGCATCCCGGATGGACGGTGCATTTTTCCGGGCTTCCAGCGTGTTCAGATCAAGCTGGCCGACCAGCAGTTTTTTATACAGGTCCACCATCTTTTTCGGTTCGCCTTCCGCCAGTTTTACACCCTTATTGAGCAGAATAACCCGGTCGCAGTATTTATTCACAGCCCCCAGATCGTGGCTGACAAACAGGATCGTCTTCCCGTTGTTCTTAAACTCTTCAAATTTGCGGTAGCATTTCGACTGAAAAAAGACATCGCCTACCGAAAGAGCCTCATCTACAATTAAAATTTCCGGGTCAATGTTGATGGCCAGAGCAAAGGCAAGGCGTACAAACATACCGCTGGAATACGTCTTTACCGGCTGATTTACAAATTCCCCGATGTCCGCAAAATCCAGGATCTGCTGCAGCCGCGCATCGATTTCCTCTTTTGAAAATCCGAGCATGGTGCCGTTCAGATACACGTTCTCAATGCCCGTATATTCCATATTAAATCCGGCCCCCAGCTCCAGCAGCGCACTGATTCGCCCGTTCACATCGATATCGCCGCTCGTCTGACTCAGAACACCGGTTATAATCTTCAGAATCGTCGATTTTCCGGAACCGTTCGTTCCGATAATGCCGACCGTCTCGCCTCTTCGGACGTCAAAGCTGACGTCGTTCAGCGCATAAAGGTTCGTAGACAGTGTCTTTTTTTTCGAAAGCCCCAGTGATTCTATGAACCGGTCGCGGTTGCGCTTATAGAGTTTGTAAACCTTACTCAGATGGCGGACGGAAATGGCCGTATCACTGTCCATATCTCTCCCCGCCGCTTTTATTTCTTCACTCATTCGAATTCCTCAGGATAATTACAATACATCTGCGAAGTGAACCTTCAGTTTCTTGAACACAATGCGTCCGATCCAGAAAAACAGGGCCGTCACCGCCCAGAAATACAGGGTAAGGAACGGCCTTTCCCAGAACCATACCTTGTTGATCATTGAATCGCGGTACCCCTCCACGATGTAGTACATCGGATTAGCCTTAAAAATATAGATCAACGGTCCCTTAATGTTCAGATCCTCAAAATTCCACATGATCGGTGTCATCCAGACGCCGACCTGCAGGACAATATTGATAATCTGAGTCAGATCGCGGAAGAAAATATCAACGGCGCTTGTAAAATAACACAGCCCCAGCACCATGATGAACATGGCCGCCGAGTAATAAAGGATCTGGATTACCGTCAGCCCCGGGAAATATCCCATCAGCGTATAGATGAGCACAAGCACGGCCATAAAAAACAGATGGACGTACAAGGATGAACAGAGTTTGACGATCGGCAGCACATCAATGTTAAATACAACCTTTTTCACAAGATAGCTGTACTCGATCAGAGAGGTGGTGCCGCTGTTCAGCGCATCCTGAAAGAAAAACCATGGGATCAGCCCTGCGATCAGCCACAGCACATACGGCACATCCCGCACCCGGCCCGCACGGAGCGTTGAAAAAACGAACCAGTAAACGAAAATAGTTACTACCGGCTGAACGAACGCCCAGAAAATCCCAAGATAGGATCCGGCATATTTGGTCTTAAAGTCATTTTTTGAAAGCCTCGAAATCAGAACCAGGACGCTTTTTTTGCTGTCCGTTCCGGCGGCATCTCTTTCCTTCTGCATATACTTTCCTTATACTGCTGCCCCGCCGGCAATGCCGGCAGGAAAATTTCCTGCCGGATGGCCGGGCAATGATCAGTCACATATTTGAATATTTGAACAAACCGCAGATGGCATAAATCAGAAAATGCCATGTGCTGCCCAGCGGGCTGAACCCGGCATACCGATAAACCCAGTATGTCATGCGGGCGGATTTCCATTTGCTGCCCGATTTGCTTCCTGCGCTCTGCCGGTAATACAGCAGCGGCTCGTTTATTCCGGCCGCGCTTCCGTATTTTTTCAATACTTTCAGCCATGTAATATAATCCTCATGGCTGTCTTCATGCTCCATGGGAAATTCTCTGGCGGCCGATGTGCGGATCAGTACCGAAGAACAATTAATCACATTCGACCGCAGAAGGGAACGATACGTGATTTTCTCCCGCACGCCGATCTGAAGTCCCGTGTGTGTGCCGTCCGCATTTAATATCTCCCGCCCGGTACAGCAAAGCACACACCCGCTCTCCCGAAGGACCGTCATCTGCTCCTTCAGTTTGCCCTCCGCCCAGTAATCATCCGAATCCAGAAAAGCAATATAGTTTCCCTTCGCCATGGAAACAGCCCGGTTGCGGCTTCCTGCCGCGCCGAGATTTCTGTCATTGCGGACATAGCGAACCCGCTTGTCCGCAGCGGCATATGCCTTTACCTTCTGAGCTGTCGAATCCGTGGAGCAGTCGTCCACAACAATAAGCTCCAGCGGGACTTTCTGAACAAGCACCGAATCGATCGCCTGCGTGATCGTCTTTTCACTGTTCCAGGCTGGCATGCAGACGGAAATAAGCTCCTTGTCTCCGGCCCGCTCCGGATGGAGAGTATCCATATTTTCCGACGCGGTTTTCTGCCACTTTTCAACGCCCTCCGTATTATCCTTCTGGAAGACAACCTTGACGGTCGCCGCAATCAGCTGCATATCCAGAATAAAGGAATAATTTTCAATATAGGTAAGATCGAGCTTCAGCTTGTCGTAGGGCTTTGTGTTATATTTTCCGTACACCTGGGCGTACCCGGTCAGCCCGGCTTTCACCTTCAGGCGGAACGCAAATTCCGGAATCTCCTTTTCATATTCTGCCGCAATCTCCGGGCGTTCCGGGCGCGGTCCGACAATGGACATATCTCCCTTCAGAATATTGATAAACTGTGGGATTTCGTCAAAGTGGATCCGGCGGATGACGCGCCCTACCGGTGTGATGCGGCTGTCATCCTTCATCGCCAGCCGCGCTCCCGCCTTTTCAGAATCCACGCGCATGCTGCGGAATTTTATAATCTGAAAAACTTTTCCATTCAGCGTAAGGCGCGGCTGTCTGTAAAATACCGGCCCGCCGTCATACAGTTTAATCAGGAGGGCAATAATTGCAAACGCAGGAGAAAACAGGATCAGAAAAAGGACAGAAAGTAGTATATCAAAAAGGCGCTTGAAAAAAGCCTGTTCCACCGTCAGTCCGGCATTGCGGAAAAGGAGAAGCGGCGTATCAAACATATTAATGGTCTCCGAGCTCATCACCATGATGTCGGAGATTTTCGGGCTGCAATAGCAGCGGATGTTATTGGCAAAACAGTACTTGAGCAGCACATTCCTCTCATGCGCCGGGAGATCCCCCAGAATAACGCTCTCGTAGTGAGGAATTCTTTCCATAATATAATCAAGTCCGCTGTTCAGTGGCACCGTCTCACTGACAATGTATTTATCCTTTCTGGAGGAGAGGTCTTTTTTCAGCCGTTCCGGACTGTTCCGGTCATAGATGAGGATTGTCTGCCGCGGCGGATATATCTTCATGTAAATACGCCGCATCGCAACAACCCACACGGTCACCAGAAGGGCATTGTAAAGCGTCAGTTTCAGCATCGGCGTAATATGCTGCATTACCTTCCACCGTCCGATCAGTGCCAGCTGCACATAAAACAGGGCGTTGGAAGCAATAACCGACAAAATCTGCGCGACAATCGCATTCAATGTCCGCATGGAGCCGATTTTCAAAGCACCGAACAGCAGAGAAACCAGCAGGACGATCACTGCATACAAAAGAAACAGCGACCAGTAGCCCCTGCGAAAATACATTCGTCCGATAACGCTTCGGTAGTTGTAATATTTATACCAGATACCTGTAAAATCCAATGTCTGAAGTCCGATTACCAGAACGGACGCCAGAAACATGATCAGCCTTTTATATCTTTCCCTTTTTATCATCCGATAAAGGTCCTTTCGACCATAGAATCGCCCATATTATAGCCTACTTCCTCACAAAACACAATATCCGCCATTTCTTATCTCTTTCTTAATTGTTCCGTCCGCCTCCTCCCGCCGCCTTGCGAAACCACCCTGCGGCTGATATAATAACTTACACACTGATGAAGTATTCATCTGCAGAGTACTCATCCGCAATTTTCAAGGGAGGGAGAACAAATGTCAAAGAAGCTTAGGAAAGGGCTGCTGTCATTTCTGCTCATGTTCCTGCTGGTCATGACCTTCGCGGGAGCAGTTCAGGCAAGCTCCGTATATCTGAAAAAGATAGGCAGGAAGACTTATCTGTACAACTCATCTACCAACAAACCTGTATCGATGAGCATCGGCGTACACGAGGTTCCGTCCGGCTCCGGAGATTTATATTATTTCCGGGAAACGAGCGGTCGTGTTTACAGCAATTGTCTGCTCCGGACAAAAAAGGGCACCTATTATGCCCAGAAAAACGGAAAGTTGATCCGGGGATGGCGCAAAAGCGGTAAGTATAAGTATTATTTTAATCCGAAAACATGCAGGGCTGTGACCGGACTTAAAAAAATCAGCGGCAAATATTACTATTTCCGCCCGACCGGCGCCATGGCAACCGGCATTATTAAAATAGGAAAATATACCTTCTATTTTGATCCGGGAACCGGCGCTGTTACCAACGGCTGGAAAAAGGTGGGAAAATATACCTACTATTTCGATAAGGCAAATAAAAACCACATGGCCACAGGGCTTTATAAAATCGGAGGCAAATATTATTACTTCGGTTCCAACGGCCGCCGTACCACCGGCATTGTCCGCCACAACGGACGCATTTATTTCTTCAGTCCGACCATGCGGACCGGCTGGGTCAGCTACAAGGGAAGCAAATATTACTTTAAGAAGAACGGCCAGGCTGTCACCGGCTGGATGACCCTGTCCGGCAAAAAGTATTATTTCAATCCGACAAGCGGTGTCATGCAGAAGGGCTGGGTCACAATAAACGGTAAGACCTACTACATGGACGCATCCACCGGTGCCATGACAACCGGAAGTAAGAAGATCGGAAATACTACCTACAACTTTGGAAAGAACGGTTATATCACAGCCTCCGGCGGATGGTACATACAGGTGAATAAGGGGACACAGGTTGTAACCGTATTCCAGGGCGGAATTCCGGTACAGGCATTCCTCTGCTCCACAGGTCTGTACGGACCGACTCCGAACGGTACCCGCTACATAGGTTCCAAACACAGATGGTGGACCCTGGACGGAGGAACATACGGGCAGTACTGTATGCATCTGGTTTCCTCGCGGGGTCAGACCTTCAGTCCGTACCTGTTCCACTCTGTCATGTATTCGCAGTACGGAAATAATCGTTCTCTGTACACGTTAGAATACAACAAACTCGGAAGTCCGGCTTCCCACGGATGCATCCGGATGCCCTGCGGCGCTGTTTATTATATCTACACCCACTGCCCGGTAGGCACACAGGTTTATATCTTCAACGGATCAAAGAGTGACGATCCGCTGCAGCGCCCTGCAAAACTGACCATCTCAACCAGCTACGATCCGACTGATCCGAACATCTGATGATGCCGGGAAGTTTCAAGTTTCGTTGTAATGCCGGGAGGTTTCGAAGAAACAAAGTAAACTGCACCAGGCTCTGAACTGCACAGGGTCTGAGTAAAAAAGAGGGACCGGAGAATGAGTATCTCCGATCCCTCTTTTATTCGTTCTTCACTAATTGTTCTTCAGCACTTATTCGGTCGATTGTTCTTCATCCCCGGTACGCTGCTTCCGGATGACGGTCCCTGAAGTATCTGTTTCCGAAATGACGGACGAATTAACGGTAATCGTCACCTCATCATTTACCTCATACCCTTCCGGCACCTCGAGTTCCACCGGAAGTTCATAGTTTCCCTCCGTCTCACAGGGTGTCAGATCAACCGATGCCTTAATGTCCGTAACGCTGAAATCAGAAAAATCATAATCATCCGAATGCAGGCTTACATCCAGCAGATCTGCCGGAGTAAACACCAGTTTCATGTCATCCGGCTTGTTGAGAAGTTCAATATTTCCGACCGGCAGTTCAAACGTCCGGTCACCGCTCTTCTCAATGGTAACCTCCACGCTGACCGTCGGATCATCTTCATTCACCAGTTTCAGGGAAGAATACCCGGACAGTGTATCGGTCAGGTCAATTTCTTCGGAGATATCCCTGGAAGCCCCGTTCACATTCACACTGTCAATAACATCCAGCTTATCTCCGACCTGTTCCAGCGCCTCATCCGTTCCGGCAATCGTAATCGTCTTCGGAATAGTTTCCACATCGGAAACGAAATATCCCGGTGCCGGTGTCCCTGTAGTCTTCACCCGCAGCGGCACATCGCTGCGTATCTTCCACAGATCGATCGCCACCCGTACGGTCCTGTCCGAAAGCAGGTTTCCTTCGCTGTCCTTCAGTTCCAGCCGGCTCATCTGGCTTTCCGTGAAGGCATCCCCGTTTTTATCTGTAATCCGGACTACGGAGCTGAGCGTCGTATCATCTTTCACCGAAGAGACGGAAACCGGCGCCGTCACCTGCCCGATGATGTTGATCAGGGATTCCGGTCCGGCAATCAGGATATTTTTGCCCTCCGTTACGCTGGTGGACCCGACCGTGCAGCCGGTTGCCTGCGCAACTTCCCCTGAAACAGAAACATTCACCGGAAATGCCTGCTCTACCTTGTTTTCAAGCGTAACCTTCAATGCTGTCGGGGAAAGCTCCATCTCATCCCACGTTACCGCCGGGTTGGTGCAGGTCACGGTAAGCGGAATGGCATTCATATCATTCAGATTATTCAGATCTGCCTCGACATAAAAATCATTGCCCGTCCTGGAAAGCTGATTCAGTATGGATTTTCGTTCCGTCACTTTAACGGTAACCGTCCCGGTTCCCTCCGGCTCCACCACCTTCCCGATATCTGCGACGCTGTCCTCATTAACCAGTGTAATCTGGATGTTGGAATAAAGCCTCGTATCAATCGGATCGTTGCTGTTTGTAACCAGCATCCAGATGATAAAAGCGATAACGAGCGAAATCAGCTTTAGAGGAAGATTTCTGGTGAAGAAGTCAACAAATTTATGCCTCATTCTTTGATTTCCCCTTCCGCCGCTTAAATTTCTTCTGAGTTGCCGTCTGCTTATTCTGAAGTACCGTCAGCTGCCTTCGAAGTTCATCCGGAGTGATGTTTCTTCTCAGCTTTCCGCGGTAAGCCGTGGAAATAAAGCCGGTCTCCTCCGACACAATAATCGTGAAGGAATCGGTAACCTCGCTGATACCTACACCCGCACGGTGACGTGTTCCCAGGTCCTTGCTCAGCTCCCGGTTATCCGACAGCGGAAGATAGCAGGTTGCCGCCGTCACGCGGTCCCCCCGGATGACAACAGCTCCGTCATGAAGCGGGGTATTGTGCTCGAAGATATTGATCAGCAGCTGGCTGGATACCATGGCATCCAGCTTAATACCGGTGCGCTCGTATTCATCCAGAGACTCCTTCTGCATAATAACAATGAGGGCGCCTGTCCTGACTTTCGCCATTTCCGCGGAAGCCTTTACCAGCTCATTCAGCGTCTTATCACTGAAAAGCTGTGACACCTGATTCATGCTGTCCAGCGGCAGCAGACTGGAAATCAGTTGTTTCTCTCCCAGATTCTCCAGAACTTTCCGCAGCTCCGGCTGGAACACAACGACAATCGTTATGATGATAACATTCAGCATGTGCTCAATGATATAAATCAGCGTGTCCATGTTCAAAAGGAATATAACGCCCACCGCAATGACAATCGTTATAATTCCCTTCAGCAATGTCCAGGCCCGCGTTGTCTTAATCCAATCCAGAAGTTTATAAACCAGCCACGCCAGGATAAGAATCTCAAAAAAATCGGAGACGGTAAAAGGCGGCAATTTTAATGAAGAGAATATCGTCGAAATCCAAAGCTGCAGTGAATTCAAGTATCGTCTCCTCCTTTCCTCCGGCATTTTCAGGAAACTAAACATCCTCCATGAGTATATCATATGTCCCCGGCAAATTGAATTCAAAAATGAAACGACTTCGGCTGCCTGCTGCACTCCTGTGAAAAGCACCTGCCGATGGTCATGCTGAATTAAAAACAATCGGGTAGAGCCGATTAACTCTGCCCTGCCCGATACGCATGCCATGATTTAATTTTTAATGCTCATGGATTTAATGTAACGATATCATTATAGATATCCTCACCGCTCCAGTTTTCAGAATCATAAACTCTAAAGGTAAATTCAATATCATCAACACTTGTAATTCCATTTTCCTCGAATGCTGATCTGCTCCATGACATACTGGAAAATGCCGATTTTCCGGGCTTAATTTCAACAGCCCAATAAGGATCCGCCATAAATCCGTTCACAGATGCATTTTCTTCATTAAACATCAATGTCTTATCCGTTGTTTTATTCACCAGATACAGATGTACCGAATATCCCCAGATATCATCCTCTCCAATACCGGTGACCGTAGCTGACGCACTGTCATTATCAAACAAAACTATATCCGACGGCTGACTTTTTCTGACAAAAACGGATGCATTTTCCTCTCCTTTCGGATAAACATGTACCGTTTTCTCTGCGACATCGTCCGCCGACCAGTCATTTGAATCAAATACACGGAAGGTTATTTCAATGTCTGTGAAATCTGTAATTCCATTTTCTTCTAATGTGGAATCCAGAAGATTAATTTTTTCGTTGCTTTTTTTCCCGGGAGCTACCTCCGTGGCAAACATAACGTTTGCCTCTACTCCATTAACCGCTGCAGAATCAACGGAATACATCAATGTAGTATCTGCCGTTTTGTTTTCGAGATATGCATTTATTGTGTATCCCCAAATATTATCTTCATCTATCCCGATTAATTTAACGGTACACTTCTCATTATCAATAACCGCAATTTCCTGAAAATTTTCCGTCCCGTTTTCAGTAGTTTCCTCCGCAGCTGCATTGAAAGTCATGGATACAGCTGCCAGCATAGCAGCTGCAAACAACAAAACCGCTCTTTTTTTCATCTCTCCTCCTTTGTTTTGCCTATGTTTTTCTATAATTTTCTGCAAATGGCCTGATCTGAAGTAAATTTGCAAATATATTATATCATATTTTTTATTTGCAGGAAAATTGTGATGATGACTTATTAACGCGGTGACCATTCTATTAATTTAGTACAGAACAGATACAGATAAAATAAATCTGCCGGATGCCGCACTGTCTTAAAGTAAAGGAAACCTCATCCAACGTTGCTCCGGTTGTGTAGATATCATCGAATACCAGTACGCTTTCCGGCAGCTGTTCCGGGCGGCGGACCCGAAAGGCTCCGCGAAGGTTTTCACGTCTGGCGGCTGCGTCAAGTCCCTTCTGTGCACGGGTATACCGGATCCGGACCAGATTGTCCGTCTGAATCGGAATCCCGGTACGCTCAGATATTTTCCTTCCGATCAGAGCACACTGATCAAATCCCCGCTCCTTCCTTTTCTTACGGTTCATTGGAACCGGAAGAAGGACCTGTGGATGTATTTCGCCTAAAAATGCTTTCGCATGGGCTGCGACCGCAGCAGCAAAAAAATCAGCATACTCGCGATGATTATTAAATTTCAGCCGCATCAGTGCATCGCGAAGCTTACCCTCATAAATAAACGTACAATCTCCGCGGATAAAATAATGCACCTTATTCTCACATATACCGCAGAGCATCTTCCTCTCA
Organism: uncultured Eubacteriales bacterium; assembly: GCA_900318615.1. GTDB lineage: Bacteria > Bacillota > Clostridia > Lachnospirales > Lachnospiraceae > Merdiplasma. The sequence continues at coordinate 19,036 of ONLK01000003.1, read as the reverse complement.
TCGCGAATCGGACGCGAACAGATCATGCATTTCGGCTCTTTTATATAAGGAAGCTCTTTCGCACATGCTTCACAGATCAGTTCTCCCTTCTGTGTAAGAATTCTCTGGCACAGCGGGCAGCGCCTCGGAAACAACAGGTCCGTCAGATTTTCTGCCGTCTGACACATCCATACGCGGATCCTCCTGTCCCTTCCTGCCCTGTTCGTACTTTCAATGTTATTCCTGCTGGATCTGCTATATCTGCCGTCTCCGCACTTACCTTCGTTTTTTCCGTTTTTCCCGTTTTTTCCTTCTGTCACCCTGTTAACTCCGGTCTCTCCCGACCGCCTGTGGTAGACATTTCTCTTTTCACATTTTATTCCGGCGTCCGGCCGGATGCGGAATTCATTTCATTCTTATCCCCTGCCTCCGCCTGCTTCAGGCGAAGCGCCAGCGTTGTATACCGCCGCTGCTCGGAGGTGTTGTCAATCATCTGCTTCAGGACTTCCGGGCTTCCCACCATCACGACACAGCTTTTTGCCCGTGTGATGGCCGTGTAAATAAGGTTCCGGTTCATCAGCATACGCGGACCGGGAATCAAAGGAATAACCACAGCCGGGTACTCGCTGCCCTGTGACTTATGGATCGTAACCGCATAGGCCAGCTGAAGCTGCTCCAGCTCTGCTGTCGGATAGTCCACCACCCGGCGTTCATCAAATTCCACGGATACAATGCCGTCATAATCATTGATCTCCCGGATGGTTCCGCAGTCACCGTTGAACACACCGTTCCCCTTTTCAACCGGAATCCCGTAACGCCCGCGCACTTCCCATTCCACCTGATAATTGTTATGGATCTGCATCACCTTGTCACCCTCGCGGAAAATCGTATTTCCCGCATGGATTTCATGTTTGCCCGGAGCCGCCGGATTCAGGTATTGCTGCAAAATACCGTTCAGCCGCTCAACTCCTGTCAGGCCCTTGCGCGTCGGTGTCAGAACCTGGATGTCCTTCTGATCTGCATGCACATAGGCAGGCATGCTGTCCCTCACCAGCTTGATGGTTACGGCCAGAATATCATCCACATTATCGCGCTTCAGGAAAAAGAAATCCCTGCTCCGGTTGTCCAGCACCGGATAGCGGCCTTCTTTTATTTTATGCGCATTTACAATAATGTCGCTCTCCTCCGCCTGTCGGAAAATCTTTGACAAACGAATCACCGTGCAGGTTTCCGAATTAATAATATCCTTCAGTACACAGCCCGGTCCGACCGATGGAAGCTGGTAGGCATCCCCCAGGAGAACCAGCCGGGTTCCGACCGTCACGGCAGACAGCAGGGCATGCATCAGATAAATGTCCACCATGGACATTTCATCGACAATAATCACATCCGCATCCAGCGGATTGTCGCGGTTTCGCTGAAACATACCGCTGCGCCCGTCCGCCTGGCCCTGAACCTCCAGAAGCCGGTGTAGGGTCTTCGCCTCCCGGCCGGTCGCCTCCGCCATGCGCTTCGCCGCCCGCCCGGTGGGCGCCGCCAGTGCAATATTCAGGCCCTCGCTCTCAAAATAGCGGATCATGATGTTAATGGTTGTCGTTTTTCCGGTACCCGGTCCGCCGGTCAGGACAAGTACCGCATGCCGCGCCGATTCAATCACTGCCTGCATCTGCATCTCATCCAGCTGCAGATGCATTTGTTCCTCAAAGCCATGAACCTTCTCACGGATTTTATCTTCCCTGATAGCCCCGGAAATATTCAGCTCGTGAATCATGTACGCGGTATCCAGCTCCATGCAATAGGCCCCATTGGTATAAACGCGCACCTCATTTTCCTCTTCCTTTGCGACAATTTTCCTGTCGATGGAAAGATCGGAAAGATAGGCATCCATTCCCGCAATCTGCGTTCCCAGAAGTTCCTCGGTCCACTGAATAAGAACATCCTTCGGAAGATAAATATGTCCTTCCGCACTCGCGCGCGAAAGGACATACAAAATCCCGCTCCGGACTCTGAAATCAGAATCTGCCTCGATACCGGCACGCTGTGCAATTTCATCGGCAATGCGGAATCCGACCCCTTCGATGTCGTCCGCAAGCCGGTATGGATTCTCCTTCAGAACCCGGTAAATCTCATTTCCGTACCGTTTATAAATTTTTACAGATAAAGCAGATGAAATCCCCAGCCGGGCCAGATAAACCATGGCATCCCGCATGTCTTTCCGGCCTTCCACCTGCGCGGAAATTTCCCGCGCCTTGTTCATGCTGATCCCCTTCACCTCGGCCAGGCGTTCCGGTTCCTCCTCCATAATCCGGAACGTATCCTTTCCGAATTTTTTCACAATACGTCCGGCCAGCGCCTTTCCAATTCCCTTCACCGCGCCGCTGCCCAGATAACGTTCGATCGCCGGTGCGTCCTCCGGCGTTATCTCCCGATACGTTTCCACACGAAACTGTTCCCCGTAGGACGCATGAACCGTGTAATTGCCATCTGCCTCAATATATTCGCCTTCCGTCAGCAAGGGAAGAATACCGACGCAGGTAACCTCCTCCGAATCGGCCGACAGAGTGATCACCGAGTAGCCATTCTCTGCATTTCTGTACACGATGTGTTCCACATACCCCTTCACTGTCTCCATGCAGAAAAAACGCTCCTCCTTCGCTCCTTACTTTTCCTCTTCCTGTTCTTTCTTTTCTTCCATCAGTTCCATATATTTTCCGGTTCCGACCGCCACCGCCAGCAGCGGATCTTCCGCCAGAATTGTGTTGATACCCGTGCGCGCCTCAATCAGCTGCTCCAGGCCTCCCAGCATGGCGCCTCCGCCGACCAGTACAATTCCGCGTTCCACCACATCGCTCGCCAGCTCCGGCGGCGTTTTTTCCAGCACATTGTGAATCGTATCCAGGATCTGTCCGAGAGAGCCTTTCATCGCCTCACGGGTATCCTCGCTGTTGACCTTCACTGTTTTCGGAAGTCCGGTAACAATGTCACGCCCGCTGACATCCATGGTATCTTTCTCCGGTTTCTCAAACGCGGAGCCGATACTGATCTTGATCTCCTCGGCCGCCTGCCCGCTGATCATCAGCCCGTAACGGCTCTTAACCAGGCGGACAATCTCATCATTGAAATCATCGCCGCCCACCTTAATGGATTCGGTAACTACAATTCCATTGATGGAGAGGACCGCCGCACAGGTGGTGCCTCCGCCGATATCTACAATCATGTTGCCCGCCGGCATGGAAATATCAATTCCGGCTCCGATGGCCGCCGCAATTGGCTTTTCCACCAGGTTCACTTCCCGGGCGCCGGCCTGATAGGCTGCGTCCTCCACCGCCTTGAGCTCCACTTCCGTAATATCCGCCGGAATGCAGATATTTACCTTCGGTTTGCGAAAAGAAAGTTTGCCGACTGCCTTCTGAATGAAATAGCGAAGCATCTGCTCCGCTACCGCATAGTCGGAAACCACTCCGCGCTCAATCGGATGCACGGCTACAATATTCCCCGGTGTACGCGCCAGCATCAGCCTGGCTTCCTCTCCGATCGCCCGGATTTTATCCGCATCACGGTCGTACGCTACCACGGAAGGCTCACGCAGAACAACGCCTTTTCCGCTCACATATACCAGGATACTTGTCGTACCCAGATCAATACCAATTTGACTTACTGCCATAACGAACCCCTTATCGAACCCTTCGTAACCCCTTATCCGACTCCTGTCAAATCCCTGTCAGCGTTTCCGCTCTTTTCTGATAGAGAGGTTTCCAATAATAATGAGCGTTAGCGAAACGAACGCCAGAATCACGGAAAGCACCTGTGATACCGGAAGCGATGTTCCGCGAATCAGAAGCTGATCCGTGCGCAGCCCCTCGATCCAGCCGCGCCCTGATCCGTATAAGAAAAGATAATCAAGGAACACTTCTCCCTTAAACCGCTTTTTCACCTTTGCCGTGACAGTCAGCAGGATCATCAGCACGCCGATATTCCACAGGGACTCATACAGAAATGTCGGGTGAACCTGAATAAACTGAACCCCGTCTATGGTCTCCATATGATCCAGCATCGCCTGCGTCACTTCATCCGAACGTACCATCCCCCAGGGGATCTGCATTGCCAGAAGATTGTCGGTATAACCGCCGAACGCCTCACGGTTAAAAAAATTTCCCCAGCGTCCGATAACCTGCCCCACCACAAGTCCGGTGGAAGCGGTATCCAGCATTGTCAGAACATTCATCCTTCTGTGCCTGGCAAATGCAATGGTCGTGACAACTCCCGCAATCACGCCTCCGTAGATAGCCAGCCCGCCGCCGCGGAAGTTCAGAATCTCCATCGGATGCTTTCCATAATAATCCCATGAAAAAATAACATAATATGCGCGTGCCCCGAGAAGTGAGAAAACCATCACCAGAAGAGCCAGGCTGAAATACGCGTCCGGATCCTGTCCTGTTTTCTTTGCCACATGCATGGCCAGCAATATTCCGCACACAAACGCGGCAGCAATCACAATGCCATACATGGCAATCGTAAAGCTGCCAATCGCAAACGTCCTCGGAACGTGGTGAAGCGTAATTCCCAGATTGGGAAATCTGATCGTACTCATTTTACTGGTAAACTATTTTACTGTTAAACTATTTCACTGTTAAACTATAGAAAAAAGAATTATACATTAAAGCGGAACAGAATGACATCTCCGTCCTGAACCACATAATCCTTGCCCTCCATCCGGACAATTCCCTTCTCACGGGCAGCCGGCAGAGAACCGCACTCCAGCAGATCCTTATAATTGACAACCTCCGCCTTGATAAATCCTCTTTCAAAGTCCGAGTGAATCTTCCCGGCAGCCTGCGGAGCCTTTGTCCCCTTCCGGATGGTCCATGCGCGAACTTCCTTCTCGCCCGCAGTCAGGAAGCTCATCAGCCCGAGCAGATCATAGCTGGCCCGGATCAGCTTATCAAGACCGCTCTCCTGAATACCCAGGCCATCCAGATACTCCTGCTTCTCATCGTCATCCAGCTCGGAAATCTCCTCCTCCAGCTTTGCGCAGACAACAAAGACGCCGCTGTCTGACTTTCTTGCGTATTCACGAACCTTCTGAACATACTCATTCTTTGCACCGTCGTCCGCCGCATCATCTTCTCCGACATTTGCCGCGTAAATCATCGGTTTCGCGGTCAGCAGGTTCAGCTCATCAAAAATGGTCTGCTCTTCATCATCGCTGCACTCAAAGGAAATCGCCATGCGATCGTTTTCAAGATACTCTTTCAGACGCTGCAGAAGCTTTCTCTCCTTCGCCTGATCTTTGGAAACTTTGCTGGTTTTGCCGATGCGCCGCTCGATCACTTCCAGATCGGCAAAGATCAGCTCCAAGTTGATCGTCTCGATATCCCGGACCGGATCCACGGAACCGTCCACATGAATCACATTGTCGTCATTAAAGCAGCGAACCACCTGAACAATCGCATCACATTCACGGATATTCGCCAGAAACTGATTGCCCAGACCTTCGCCCCTGGATGCGCCCTTTACCAGACCGGCGATATCCACAAACTCAACGACAGCCGGCGTAATCTTCTGAACGGATAATTCGCCGCTTCCGCTCCTGCCTTTGTAATAGAGTTAAACAATGTGCTCTTTCCCACGTTGGGAAGCCCGACGATTCCTAATTTCATTTTTGTCTATATCTCCTTAAAAATGCTGTATTTATGCGGGGTTTCGGGATCGGCATTTTCAAAACCGCACCAATTCCGCACCAATTTTGCTGCTCCGCACCATTTTTTTACTCAGTGCCATTCTGGAACTGCTTCACCGCTTTCACCATCGAATCATCTGTCACATGTACATAACGATCCATGGTGGTTTTGATACTGGCATGTCCCAACAGCTGCTGCAGAACCTTCGGCTGTACGCCGCACTCAATCGCCCTGGTCGCATAGGTATGCCTGAGTGCATGCATGCAGAAACGCTTGATACCGGCTTCATCGCAGAGTTTATAAAGGTGAGTATCATAAGAGCTGTTCTTAGCCGGTTCCCCTGTCCTGTAATTGATGAACACCAGATCCTTCATCACCAGGTAATTTGTTTCCCCGGTCCGGCGGTCCATATATTCCAGAATAGTCTCATTCAACATCTTTGACTGTTTTCTGGTCTTCCGTTCATCGTAACAGCTCTTCAGGATCTCATACGCCTTATCCGTCAACGGGATCGTCCGATAGCTTTTCATCGTCTTGGGCGGTCCGGCGCGCCAATAACCTCTGCTGTGGCGATACTCCAGTGTCTTATTGATTGTCAGCGTGTGCTTTTTCCAGTCAATTGCATCCCATGTCAGACCGATCAGCTCTGCCGTACGAAGGCCTGTTTCCAGAAGCAGCGCATACTGGCGATAGTTGTGAGACCGCTTTGCCGCTTTCAGGAAAGCTTCCTGCTCATCCACCGTCAGAAACTTGATGTCGTCTGCGGCCCGGACAGGCTTCGTATAACGTACACCGTCCATGGGATGCCTGCTGATCATATCATTCATCACAGCAGATCGGAACATGGTTCCCATCGCAATATAAGCCTGCTTAATGGTTCCTCCCGCATAGCAGCTTTCCATTCTGTTCAGAATGATCTTGCAGTGCATCGGCTTGACATCCCCAAGCTTCATGCGGCCAATGACCGGACGGATATTTTTATCGTAGCGTTCCTGATAGTTTCTCCTCGTGTTGGGAGCCAGGTCACAGATCAGATTTTCCATCCAGTAAGTGTGCCACTCATCTACCGACATGTCAGCATTGGCAGTACAAAGGCCATGTTTCTCCTCATATTTTGCGTCCGCAAGCCAGTTTTTCGCTTCAGCAAGTGTTTTAAAATGCTTTTCCCGCCGAACACCGTCTCTTCCAAGAAACCGTGCGGCATATTTGCGGTCCTTTCTCTGGCAGATCCCTGCCCCGCATTCCTTTCCTTTTAAATCTTTTCCCATATCTGCTGGTCTCCTTTCCATAGCAAAAAGAGCCCAACACGACACATTATTGTATCATGTAAAGGCTCCTGACTCAATGTTTTTCGCATAAAATAACCGCCTTTTTGGCAGTAGGTTGTTTTTATATCGCGACCTGTGATCGTATATATTCTTCAAATTCTTTTCGTTTCACCAGTTTCTTAGATCCCACAAACAGCACAAACGGGCAGCCCGGCGCTCTCAGCAGAGCATCGATCTTGTTGATCCCGATGTTGCTGTATTCAGCCGCTTCCCGAATTGTCAGTGTTAGTTTCTGGTGAATTGGAACCTTTTCCATCTTTTCCTGCATTCTGTCTCACCTGCCTTTAATAACCTGTTCCGTCCAATACCCGCTCGTACGAGCTCGGCTGTCACTTTCCGGCCTTATCGCTCAAAAAGGGGCTTGTCAACTTGTGATGTCAACTTGCCCTCCAAAAAAATTTCATTTTTGTCCTGCTCATGATGATTCCGTCCCTGATCTAAAATTACTATTTTACCCCGAGTTGACGTTGACAGTTGACATAAGTACGAGAAATCCCTTAAATATCGGCGTTCTCGGCTTCAGAAGATCTCCTTTTCCTGTCAACCTGATGTCAACGGAAGCGTCAACTTCATGTGTTATTTTCTTTGATCAGCCTGGAAATCAGTCAAATGGTGTCTTCGTTCCTTTCGGTACTTTCACGAATTCTGTGCCGATTGACGCAGCCAAGTTGACAGATCCAGGGATCCGTTCCCAGCCTTTCTGTGTTCCATAGTTTCTGAACCGCTTTGGGCTGTCATAGGCGCGCCACCCAGTGAGCTGCCCCGTCCGGATCAGGTAATTGACCTCTTCACAAATCTCGTTCGTCTGCCAGCGCTGAGGCTGTATATAATCATTTTTCAGCGCTTCCCTGAACAGCATCTTTGAGCAGACCCTTTGCTCTGTCGTATCCTGCATGAACGCGAGGATCGTCCCCAGGTCAGCATCTTCCGGCGTGAATGCCTTCTGGTATTCACTTATCTGCCCCTCCAGTTCTTTTGTCAGCTTCAGACTGAATTTCCCTGTGCGGTAGATCTCCATGATCTCGGCCCACATCTGGTCAAAATAGGCCCTTGCTGCTAGTTCATCATCGAGAATAAAGGCTTCTGCCTTTTCCTCATCACACTGGATCGGGAGAAATCTCCTGTTCCCGCTCCGGTCATTTGGCAGGAATGTCTTTTTATTTGTAGTACCGCAGAAGACGCACTGCCTTGGCCTGTCCTCGGGGAATTTTTCATACGGGATCCTGAATGTTTCCTTCATACGGCTCAGGAATGATTTGTTCGCCTCGTTTGTCCTGGCATTACTCGTTGCCACCATCTCAGCTAATTCGATGATCCAGTGTCCCATCATCTTTTCATATACTTTCTCGCTCTCCAGGTTCTTCAGATCATCGCAGAACCATTCATCCCTGACAGCAAGGGAACGGAAAAAACTGGATTTCCCGGCTCCCTGCCCCCCTACAAGGCATAGAATGTAATCATATTTCACTCCAGGATTAAACACCCTGCTCACAGCGCCAAGCATAAAATACTTCAGAAGTTCATAAGTATAGTCGCTGGGTTCCGCGCCCAGGTACTTATGCAGCGCATACCGGACTCTTTCCGTTTTGTCCCATGGAGGCAGATTGTTCAGATAATCCCGGATTGGATGATACTGTTTTTCGGCTGCAACGATCAGCACTGCTTCATCAATACGTTTATGTATCCGGAGATCATAGTGTTCCTCCAGATAAAGATGCGCCACCCGGAAATCGCTGTCTGTAAAATGATCGCATATGGTTGTTCTTTTCCATGGCAATTTTCCGATCACATCTACCCTCTGTGACATGAGGTTATACCGGATCTTTCCATAAAAATTTATGTCATGGCGGAATACCATTACGCAGTTTTTGAGCGTCTGCTTCATTTCTCCCTTCCGGGTCGTTTCAAGTAATTCTTTTAATTCTGCCGCAGGCATCGCTCCCTGAAGGTCATCCATAACCGCATCAAGCCTGTCCAGAGTCTCCGGATCAATTCTTTTCAGCTCGTCCATATTTAAATCGTTCTTCAAATTCTTTCACCTCCCTCCCCTTCTCGATCATCAGCGCAGCTATTTCTTTTACGGATCCTTCCTGAAGAATATCAAGAATGTATTCCACATAATCTGTTTTCCGGAGTGCTTCCTCAAACAGCGGATGGAATGCATCCGTTTTTGAACAGGGTGCATACCGTTCCCGCCATTCATTCAGAACCCGGAAATAATTGCAATAAACCTTTTCCATCCGCTTTTTCGTTTTCAGGAAAAGCTCTGCCCGGTGATCTTCTTTCCCTTTCTGCGGAATTCGCGATTTCACCGGTTTTGCTTTTTTATTGTCCGGTGGAGAATTTCCTGTTTCTTTCATTTCAATGGCCAGGCCAAAGTCGTTGATCAGTTTCTTCGCTGCTTCAAAAGGCGTGAGTCCGAACAGCTTCTCCGTGAAACGGATCACGTCACCCTTCTCCTGGCAGCCGAAGCAGATAAAATTCTGATCCACTTTCATGCTCGGTGTTCTATCATTATGAAACGGACACCGCATCATACCGTTCCGGCTGATACGGTGTCCGTAATGAACAGCTGCATCCCTGGTTGTGACAGCTTCTTTTACTTCCGAATAGATACTCATGTGATTATTCTCCCTCCCCGGCTTATCGTGACCGGTGTCTCCTTACTGTTGCCGGTTCCTTCTCCGGTTCCGCTTCATCAATGTCATCATCCATTGGCGGACCAAACAGCAGCCGTTCTCGAACCTCTGACCTGATCGGATCCGTCATATGCGCACGAAACCCTTCATCAGAAAACAGGGAATGAAGCTTATCCGTAATTTTCTTAGTCATCCCTCGAAAATCTTCCATCAGCATCGCCGTGATATCATATACCACCCTTCTGAACTTAACCTCAAACGGAAGGTTTGTTTTGACTTTTTCTCTAAACCGTTCGATCACTTCAAAATCCATGTTATGTGTCTCTTCAGCCACTTTCTCCGTCACGGTCTCCACCGCTTTTTCATAAGCAGTGTCGGAAATCACTTGGATAAAGGTTTCTGTATCCGCAGGTTTCGATGTTAATGTTTCCAATTTCCGTTCACTCTGGTGAACCGTTTCCTGAAGTTCAGAAAGCTGCGCTTCCTTCGCTTCGATCTGCCTTTCCTTCTCTCTCAGGATCCTGTCGTACTCCGCGATCCAGGCACGCTTATTATCCAGGCTGACCTCGCTGTTCTTCTTCTCAGTCTCAAGCTCCTCCAACTGCCCGGAAACTTCCTTCAGTTTTTTTCGCTTTTTCATAACAATATAGTCCTGCTTTTCCAGATACTTTCGTCCCCCATAATCCGGTTCCTCATCCAGATGCAGTCCGTACCCCTTTACAATGTCGAACAGCATAGTCCTGCAGATAGCGTCGAACGTCATTTTCCTGTTATTCGTTCTTCCGGGTTTCTGATCAGGATGCGGCAATTCAATCCCAAGTGCCTCCAGAGCTTTCTCCTGCTGTGGTGCAATTTCACCGTATCGATTGGGGCAGTCAAATACATGCCGTTCATGAATATGCGGTGTTGCCTCGTCCAGGTGTAAAGACCAGTCCAGGATATGAACGCGTTTCCCGAACCGTTCTTCAAATTCCTCAAAAAAATCAACCGCTATCTGACGGAGTGTTTCACCGGAAACAGCTTCTTCGATCGTTCCGATCTGGATCAGGGATTCTTCCGGACAGGTCTTTTTATCCAGGCGCAGATCATCCGGAGAGCGGTTCCGTTCTGAGTGTCCTGTCTTCCGGTTCCGTTCATGCTGTGCGTTGCAGAAGTCTTCATAATGTTCCCAGTAATAAAGACTTTCAATCTCTTCAAAGGAATGAGCGATACTGCTTTCCTGATCCGGAGTTTCCGGATAATGATATCCCTGGTAACAGTCCCAGTAGACATTCTTGCCGGTTCTCCCGGCATCGATGTGTTCACTGTGTTCCACATCAAATCGCCGGTCATTGTGTTTCGGATTGTAAGTCCCATTTTTGCCGGAACGGCCATTGTGCCTTGTCAGTTTCATTGTGTGTCCTCCCGTAAATTCATCATTTCCGCAGGTTTACCATGCTTGCCCTGCCTCATTCACTCTTCCGGTTTTGTTTTCTCTCGCGGCAGGCAATACCCAGTACGAGATGACGGTTCCCATCATCTCTACTGGGCGGGGCTGCCGCCCTCGACCCGCTACTCGTAAACACCGCCCGTACACAAAGACCATCATCTGCGCGGTGTTTATAAATAATGGGCAAAGTAAAAGCCCTCAACGAAAATCGTTGAGAGCTTTACTCTGCCCATTATAGAAACGTATCTTATTCGTTTATATTATCTGTATTCTATATCCGGTCCGGCAAACAAGACTTGCCGCCATCATGGATATTATAGGGATATTCAGAACCCCTCTGTCTTCACAGTCTACATGATAGCACATTAACTGTCGCATTGGGTCCCCACTTTTCGCATTCTGTCGCATTCCGTCCCAAGAATCTCATTTTGTCTCATCTCGTCCCAGGAATCCCATTTTGTCGCGTCGTGTCCCATTTTGTCCAAAGCGTATAAGCAAATTGACAAGTGTCAGTACACACTGTATTCTATCTTCAAGGAGAAGCGGTTTTCTACCGTACGATTGATTTTTCAATTCAGACGGCGTACACGCTTCTCTTTTTCTCTGATCGAACGGTACTGCCGTAATAAAACTGTCAGCAGTTCCCTTCACCAGAAATAGTTCAATCGTTTTCCCTGCATGCGGTTTTCAGAAGCTCCATACCCCAATCGTTGAACAGCAACTTCTGAGAGACCAGAAATTACATTTCAAAATGCATTGTTGTCAGGTCCTTCTTCAAGTAATACGATCAAAGGTCTTTCAGCTTAGTTCCATCCGAAGTTTTCCAGTCAACATTCCCATTTGATGTATGTCCCAGAATGACTGCCGATGCGGCTGAAGGAGCATTAAACTCGTAGTCTCTGGTAAATGCCCTGTCAATAATAACACCATCTTTGATCAGGTTATTCCGCAGTTTGAAATATGTTTTACCTTTCGTTTCCAAAGATGGAACCGTATGGTCGGAAATAATCGAACCTTCCAAAACAGTGAAACCACCAGCGCTGACGAAGCCTTTTGCAGATGCACCAGCTCCTTTACAGTAAAGATATACTGTATCGTCGGATGCTTTTGGAACCGGTACCAGTACCTTATATCCCAACGTATTAATGAGGATCTTCACATTGTCGATGAATTCCTCCATCGAAGCAATCTGAGCTTCCTTAAGTACGGTATTTTTGTATGTATTTTTGGTCAGAATGGCATACCGCCCGCAGTCTTTTGCGATCTCAACAAACCGGTTTTCAAGATACCGGATAAGAGCTTTATTCAGATCCCTCCCAACGAAAATGACAGCGGTATTCCAGTAATATTTCTCTTTACCGGACTGATAATCGCGCAGGTGTTGTGCGAGACGGTCCAGAACATTTTCCGCCTCACCAATATACACAGAATCCGTTCCATCATCCTCCTGGCAGATCAAAAAATAAACTCCAACGCCTTTGATATCATCACGGTCACAAGCAGCAACTTCCGTCCTGGGAATTTTGATCGCCTTACCGTTCCAGTTGGACAGTTCTGCTGTAATGAGACTGTCAGCTGTTCCATTCACCAAGAATAGTTCAATCTCTTTTCCGTATGCCATACCCGTCACCCCTCTGTAGGATCTTCATGCTTCTTCCCGTACTCTGGTCTTGGTTCTGCCACCATACTGTGCATCGGCGGCGTCATGTTATAAACAACTGCCTTAGGTTTCTGCTCGTCAGCCGTAAAACTCGCACTACCCAGACCGAAGAACCTCTCGAAGAATGCCTTCAGTTTATCAATGACCCCTTGCTTTTTCTTTGCCCTGCCGCCTCCACCAAAGCGGGAAACCGGCGGCATCAGCTTATCAACATCCGTGCCGGTGGTCCGGATCTCACCATCCCGGAAAGCGTTCTCCAGAAACTTCCTGGTCTCAGCTTCCTTCAGTTTCTCCGTGGTGATGATCTCCATGAGCTGCCGCTCTCGCTCCTCGGCCACGTAATCATGCCACTCGGCCATGACATCTTCCACATCATTGATCCCGGCAATAAAGGTCTCGATCAGCGCCTTCTTGCTGCGCAGCTCCGGACTTGCATCAATGGCCTTCTGTATCGTGATCAGCACTTCCTTGTCGGTGCAGTGGGTATCATGGTACTTCTTAACCAGAAGCAGAATGTAATCAATATTGATCTCGATCTGCCGGATCAGCTCAACCTCGAAGACCAGATCATCCGTGATATCCTCTGCATCCTTATCTTCACGTTTTCTTCTCCACTCATCCCGGAGATCCTGATACCTTCCCAGGTAATCTTGCAGATCCCGCTCGGAAATCAACTCACGACCTTTGAATTCATCGAAGGATGACAGAAGATTGCGCATCCGAAGAATCGCGCCAAATAAGGCTATGAAGTCCTTCTGATTCTGTTCTCCGACAATCTGTGGCTCGGACAGTGGAAAATTGGTAGTCAGTTCATCGATCATGTCCACATAGCCGGGATGCGGCTTGTCTTCCATATCAACATAACCGTGATAATACGCATCGAATTTCTGAAGCAGTACGATGCCGCCTGCATTCTTATCTCCGAACAGGGAAATAGCTGCATCTACCCGTTTCTGGAGGTTTCGGAAGCAAACGATATTGCCGAAGGTCTTGATGCTGTTCAGGATACGGTTGGTCCGGCTGAATGCCTGGATCAGGCCGTGCATCCGCAGATTCTTATCAACCCAGAGGGTATTCAGCGTTGTTGCATCAAAGCCGGTCAGGAACATATTGACTACGATCAGGAGGTCCAGCTCCTTGTTCTTCATCCGGAGCGATACATCTTTATAATAATTCTGGAACCGGTCGCCATCGGTGGAGTAGTTCGTATGGAACATCTCATTGTAATCCTGGATAGCCTTATCAAGAAAATCCCGGCTGGTCTGATCCAGTGCACTGGTATCCTCACTGTTTTCTTCATCCAGGAGATCCGCGTCCGGCTCGGCTTCATTGGCCCCATAGCTATAAATAGTGGCAATCCGCAGTTTCTTTGTCGGATCGGTGGCCATCTGCCTCTGGAATTCCTGATAATATAACCTTGCCATCGGTACAGATGCCACACAGAGGATCGCATTGAAGCCGCTGACGCGCTGCTTCTGCTTCACCTCTTCTACTGTTCCGTTTGCTCCGGAAGCAACATCCGCGATATTCATCAGGGAATTGAATAGATACGTCTTGTCACCGCGATAGGTCTTCTGGTCGAAGTGTTCCAGGATATACCTGGTCACGAGCTCAATCCTCTTGGGAGCCATAAAGGCCTTTTCGCGGTCGATATCCCAGACATCCTTATCATCGATATCCGGGTCCGTGTCCATGGTTTTGATATAGTCCACACGGAAGGGCAGAACGTTCTTGTCATTGATGGCATCCACAATTGTATAGGTGTGAAGCTGGTCTCCGAAGGTCTGCTCAGTCGTGAAAAACTGCGGGTTCCGGACCGCACCGGTATTCATCGCGAAGATCGGCGTGCCGGTAAATCCGAACAAATGATACTTTTTGAAACTCTTGACGATAGCCGTATGCATGTCACCAAACTGGCTGCGGTGGCATTCGTCAAAGATGATGACCACATGCTTTTGGTAGACTTCATGGCCCGGATTCTTCTTGATGAAGTTGGAGAGCTTCTGAATGGTCGTTATAATGATATGGNNNNCAGCTCCCTTCTCGAAACGGTCGTATTCCTTCATGGTTTGGTAGTCCAGATCCTTACGGTCTACCACAAAGAGCACCTTATCAATATAGGGAAGCTGTGACGCCTGCCTGGCCGTCTTGAAAGATGTCAGAGTTTTGCCAGAGCCGGTTGTGTGCCAGATATAGCCGCCACCGGCCAGAGTACCGTATTTCTTATAATTGTTGGCGATTTCAATACGGTTCAGAATCCGTTCCGTTGCCGTAATCTGATAAGGCCGCATGACCATCAGCATGTTCTCGGAAGTGAAGATGCAGTACTTGGTCAGGATATTCAGGATCGTGTGCCGCGCAAAAAAGGTCCTGGTGAAGTCGATCAAATCCGGGATCACCCGGTTATTGGCATCGGCCCAGAAGCAGGTGAACTCGAAGCTGTTGCTGGTCTTCTCCTTCTTCTGCTTGCCGGACTTTGCATCCTTGATGGCATTGAACCGGGTGCTGTTGGAGTAATACTTGGTGTTCGTGCCATTACTGATGACGAAGATCTGAACATACTCAAACAGACCACTTCCTGCCCAGAAGGAATCCCTCTGATACCGGTCGATCTGGTTGAACGCCTCCCTGATAGCCACACCACGCCGTTTCAGTTCCACATGAATCATCGGGAGGCCATTGACCAGGATCGTCACATCATAGCGGTTGCTGTGCCGTGCTCCCTCGTCCTGGCTGACAGCATACTGATTGATGACCTGAAGGAGATTGTTATGGATGTTTTTCTTGTCGATCAGGGTGATGTTTTTGGTAGAACCATCATCACGCTTCAGGACCTGAACGAAGTCCTCCTGGATCTTCCTGGTCTTCTCTACAATATGATCATTCGGGTTCGCCAGAGCATCTTTGAAGAACCTGTCCCACTCGGAATCGGAGAAGGAATAGCTGTTCAACATCTCCAGTTTATTCCGGAGATTTGCAATCAGCTCTGCCTCCGAATGGATCGGAAGATATTCATAGCCCTGCCCGGTGAGCATACGGATGAATTCCCGCTCCAGTTCAGCTTCGCTCTGATAGCTGTCGGACCGGGCCTTCACCGGCTCATATTCTGTGACAACAGTGTTTTCCGATGTCTGGGCGACGATATTGAAGTACGGCATTCGCCCACCTCCTTATTCGTTAGTTAAGAAACGGCTTTACTGCCTCTCTGAGCTTTACAGTCTTCTCTATCGCCAAGTCGATAAGTTCTGGATAGTTATCCTGCTTATTGAAATTCAAACCCGGAATGCTCGTGGAAAAAATAGATGCCTTTTTATTATCGAGTCTATCCCAATCAAGGGTTTCTCCAAATGCAGCTTCTATCTCCTCCCGATGGCTATAGAACATATCATACATTTCCTTGTTATCCGTAACCCAAAGGCCGACACGAATCTTATGCTCCTTGTTCACCAAATCTATGGAGATATAGCATTGTGAAGATCCCACTGCAACGGTATACCAATGATCTGTCGTAGCTTTATGCTTGTTAAATGGTTTCCCTTTTTGGTCCAAGGCATCATTAAGCATATTCCAGAATTCCAAACGTCTTACTTGCGACTCGTTCAAATCCCCGCTGTTTGCAAGAGATTTTACACTTTTAGCAAAGTCATTCGGTTGTTCAATCACCTTGAACATTGGTGCGGGAGCAGAATCACCTATTGTATAAGCATGAACTTCTATCAGGAAGAAATCTACATCTGAAGTAGTGTGCTTATTGAGCCATTCGATTGCACTGGCATGCTCTTCTCTGGCGCTGGCCACTACCCATACGACAACACTGGCATCAAGACCAGAAGCATAGGTAATGATTTTACCAAGATGATCATGATTCGTCGGCTCCAATTGGTTTTCAATCAAGACTGATTTCCCTGTGATTTCATCCTTGCATACAATGTCGCAACGATAGCTTCCTACAAACTTTTCCGTTTCGATCTCTGTAAGGGAAAGATTAAGCACATCTCCAAGTTCTTTGATGTTTTCTTCTGTCGCAAGCCATTTTGAGAAATCATACTGTTCATGAGCCCACACAGTCCTGATATCAATTTCTTTAAGCTTTCCTAATTTCATCGTTCATCTCCTCGTAAATATCCTTGAAGGACAGGAGCTTATTCCTGTAATACTCATATTGTTTCTGTCTTGCCTCAATCTCGGCAGGAAGCCCGGAAGAGAGGTCATTGCAGAGACGTTCAAACTGATCCAATATTCTCACCGTTTTTTCTTGTTTCTCTAATGATGGCACCAGAGCAGGAATCGTCTCAAGTTTGCCAACAGCAAGCCCTGGTTGAGCACCTGCTGATTTATACTGATTCAGGTTCATCGCAGTAAGCAGATAGTATAGGTATCTCTGCTTGTACAATCCTTTAGATACCACTACGACTGCGTGTTCTGTAGCATAGAACTCTCCATCTGCATACTGCACATTCCCACACAGCGCTCCCTGACGGCCTATAATAGGATATTCTCCCGAATAGTTCGCCTTTCCTATATATCCGCGAACGCCGTTGCCCCCGTAGCACATATACGGATGATCTATATCTTCCTCGTCTACCAGTTCAACAGCCTTTATCGCTTTTCCAGCTTTCATGTCGCAAGTCTCACCAAGAGGCAGGTAAACATAACCAAATACATATTGCAGAAGCGCTATTTCAGCTTGTCTGTCTGTCTGTCTGTCTGTCTGTCTGTCTGTCTGTCTGTCTGTCTGTCTGTCTGTCACGAGCGTGCTGCCTGACTCAGCAAATGTCAAGAGCAAATCACGATAATATTCATATTGTTTTTGTCTGGCCTCAATCTCGGCTGGAAGGCCAATTCCTAGGTCGTTACAAATTGCCTCAAAGTTATCCAGAACCTCGGCGATTCTTTTCTGAATGTCAAGAGAAGGAACTGCCAGCTTATATTCTCCTATGGTACTTCCAGTCAGAGATGCTCTTGTAGTAAACGCACAGTGTTTTGTGACATAAGATCTAAAGTCATTGGTTGCGAAACAATAAGCACAATACTCAGGCCAGAGAAGAGCTGTTTTTGGAGTGGCTTTAATTGTAAATCCATTAAAAACACAGTCATCCAGTTCATCGAGCATTACGGAAGACCAACCTATATCTTCAGCCGTTTCCGAAGTTCTTGTAAATAGAACGTCACCTCTTGACACCTTCAGTTTTCGTATTTCATCTGGTGTACACTCAACCAAGGCATCAATATTCTCTCTTTTTAATGATCGGTGATTATATACATCCGTATATCGAATGAATGGGGTTCCTCTGCCAAAGAACTCTTTTCCCTTGGAAAGCCCATTCTTAAAATCAAAAAGATCTCTCATCGGAATGCGCTGAACTTCTGTATTAAACGATAACAGCTGATTCCGATAGTAATCATACTGCTTTCTGCGAGCTGAAAGCTCCGCTGAAAGCTCCGCTGAAAGCTCCGCTGAAAGGAACGTGAAATTGTCCAACACGCGGACAATTTCGCGTTGTACCTCCAGAGGAGGTACAGGAATTCTGAACTCTTCTGTGACAGGCAATGATATTTGCGGTAAAGATCCCATGCCAGAAGCGGCATCCCGAAAATGCTGAGCATTGTTCTTTAACACGTAATACAGGAACTTCACCGATATTCGTTCTTTATGAGTGTAAGCCCACATTTCATTTTTGAAAGTAAATGGTTCTTCATAGAACACAAAATCGATTACGCCGCGAGATTGTACTAGAACTGCCGGAACACGTGTAATGTTAGCATTAGGAATATCTTCTTCCCGTGCATTGATTACCGTTTTCCCTCCAGCAAAAACTCTGATTTCACCGTCAGAATTATCTATTTCTTTCATCTTTCCAGCGGTAATTGGAGTACCTTTAAGACGAGTGTATTCATCTTTTATTTTTTTGAATTCAACACCGCTTGGGCACAATTCTGCAATCAATTTGTCTAATTTACTTGTCATAGTTGTCTCTCCAAATCAGATTTCCACCTTCCAGTATCCGTTACGAGAAGTTCCTTCCCGACTGACAGCTCCCTTCTGCCGCAGCTTCCGCACATAGTACTTTATCAGGTTCAGATCCACCTGAAGTTCTCTGGCCATATCTGCCTGCGAGTATTCCGGATGTTTTTTCATCAGATTAACGATTTCCAATTCAATATCCAACAGATTGTAAGCGTTGGCTGCCTGAACAGATTTGCGGCGGCTCTGTTTAGCTCTCGACTGGGTAGTCGATTGGGTAGTGGACTGGGTAGTCGATTGGGTAGTCGATTGAGTAGTAGACTGGGTAGTTCCGTTCGTTTCAACCGGGTAGTCT
>ONLK01000010.1 GCA_900318615.1 uncultured Eubacteriales bacterium | reverse complement strand
TTTTTCATTTACGTTTCCGTTCCGCTGCCGCGGCCGTACAACGTTGATAACATCATACGCTCCCCGGAAGAATAAGTAAAGAAAGAATCGATATTTTATGCATATTTATTCAATATTGAATGAATAGATGCAAGCCGGTGTCTTCCCCGTGCGTCATTCATTTTTCCTTATATTGCGCGCATTTAACTGCTGTCGGCATGATTTTACCGGATCGTTCAAAAATACCCGTTTAAATTTATATAAATAGTGCTTGCATATTTATTACTACTGCGCTATAGTAAGGACAATCTCAGTCGGATACAGACTCTAATAAAAATTTCGGAGGAAATGAATCATGAGTGAAAAGGTTATCTTAGCTTATTCAGGCGGTCTTGACACAACAGCTCTTATCCCGTGGCTGAAGGAAAACTACGGGTATGAAATTGTCTGCTGCTGCATTAACTGCGGCCAGGAAGAAGAACTGACGAACGACAAACTGCAGGAAAGAGCCATTTCATCCGGTGCATCCAAATTATATATTCTTGATGTGATCGATGAATTTGCGGACGATTACATTATGCCGTGCGTAGAAGCCGGCGCTGTTTATGAGCACAGCTATCTGCTGGGCACCAGCATGGCCCGCCCGCTGATTGCCAAAAAACTGGTCGAGATTGCGCACAAGGAAAATGCGAAGGCAATCTGTCACGGTGCCACAGGAAAGGGCAATGATCAGATCCGTTTCGAGCTGGGCATCAAGGCTCTGGACCCGGACATTGAAGTGATCGCTCCGTGGCGTATGCCGGATAAATGGAAAATGAATTCCCGCGAGGAGGAAATTGAATACTGCAAAGCGCATGGCATCGATCTTCCGTTTTCCATGGGCAAGGGATACAGCCGCGACCGGAACCTGTGGCACATCAGCCATGAGGGACTGGAACTCGAGGAGCCGGCTCAGGAGCCAAACTATGACAAGCTTCTTGTAATGAGCGTCACTCCGGAAAAGGCTCCGGACAAGGAAACTGAAATCTCTCTTACGTTTGAAAACGGCGTTCCGAAGAAACTGAACGGTGAAGAGCTCAAGGTTTCCGAAATCATTGAAAAGCTGAATAAAATCGGCGGTGAGAACGGTATCGGCATCGTCGATATCGTGGAAAACCGTGTGGTGGGCATGAAGAGCCGCGGCGTTTATGAAACTCCCGGCGGAACCATTCTGATGGCGGCTCATGATCAGCTCGAGGAACTTGTTCTTGACCGCGAAACCATGGAAACGAAGAAGAATCTGGGAAGCCAGTTCGCACAGATTGTTTACGAGGGCAAGTGGTTCACACCGCTTCGCGAGGCTATTCAGGCATTCGTAGAATCTACGCAGAAGGTGGTAACCGGCGAGGTAAAGATGAAGCTTTACAAGGGCAACATGATCAAGGCCGGATCCACTTCCCCCTACAGCCTGTATAACTCCTCTCTCGCTTCCTTCACCACCGGCGATCTGTACGATCACAGCGATGCAACCGGATTTATCAATCTGTTTGGTCTGCCGCTCCGGGTAAGGGCTATGGTAAAGAAGGACCTTGAAAGTCAGAAAAAGGACTCGAACCCTGTTTCCGTGGACTAATCCGAAAATAGTATACCCATACATCGGGCAGGGCAGATGAACTCTGCCCTGCCCGATACGGCGGCTGTGCGGTCATCCTGTGCTCCGCACTGAGCGGTCGCCAGGAGCCATGCTATGCAGGCAAGCCTGCATCGTGACTTCCGGCCCGCCGCCTTCACACAGAATCTAAAAGAAACGGGACAGCCTGCGCTGCCCCGTTTCTTTTAGATTCTGTAAATTGATGTAACCGCATCAGCCGCTTCAGTCGGCGGAAAGGGTATTCAGATAATCGTCCAGAGCGGATGTATCAACCGTGTAGTATTTCGTGGAAACTTCCTGTGTCTCATCCGTTTTGGAAGCGTTCTGGTAAATGGAAACACCCACCCATACGGCCAGTGCCGCGCAGACGGCTGCTGCGCCGATCCGCCTGAGAACAGCGTTTCTCTTTTCACGGGCCATGATCTTCTTTCGGTTTTTCTTCTGCTCTTTATAACGATCAACTTTTTCCTGACTCATTTTTCTGCACCTCTCCTTAACAGGATAAATATAAGTAATAGTATACACGATTTATCGTTTTTTTTCAACCGGAAACCATAAACAGCCGCTGTTATACTACTACTATAATTCCCCCGTCGTTGGCATAGGTAGAACTGATTCCGCCCGTATCCACAAGCACGACATCGCTCACCTGCATACGGGCCATCAGCGCGTCCCGGACCATTTCTGCACGTTCCGGATTATTGCAATGGGATATTCCGACACGCTTCGGTCCCTCATTCTTCTCCCTGTGCGCGATATCATCAGCCATCATAACCATGGCTTTATTGGAGCCCCTCGCCTGGCACAACTGCTCAATACTCCCTTCCGGCGTAGACGTCATAACCGGCCGGATGCGAAGCATGGTTGCCATTTTCGCCTTCAAATTGCTCAGACGGCCGTTTTTCCGCAGCGTTTCCAGATTTTCCAGTATGAACCATGTTTTCTGAGAGGCAATGTATTCTTCAACGAGACGGACGATCGTATCGAAATCAAACCCCTGCTCCTCCAGTTCCTGTATCTTCAGCGCAAT
The DNA here is from genome assembly GCA_900318615.1 of uncultured Eubacteriales bacterium. Classification (GTDB taxonomy): domain Bacteria; phylum Bacillota; class Clostridia; order Lachnospirales; family Lachnospiraceae; genus Merdiplasma. The sequence continues at coordinate 63,852 of ONLK01000010.1, read as the reverse complement.
CAGCGTCTGTCCCACGGAAGCCGAACGCGAATTAAATACGTGGATTTTTTTATCCGGATGATCTTCCAGTGTGATCTCGCGTCCAAGCAAGGCGCTGTTATAGGAACCGCTGAGTGCTCCTGACAATGTCACTGCGTAGGCATGATCCGCCTGCGGATCATCGAATGCTTCTCTGTATTTATCCGGTGACGGGCAGGCTGTTTTTGCCGGCTCCGGACATGCGGCAACTGCTTTCAGAAACGCAGCCTGATTAAAACTTTCATCATCAACAATATGCAGATCTCCGACCTGAATGGTCAGCGGTACCGAGACGAAATGCGGATCTGCCTTCATGTCAGCTGTCAGTTCGCCGCAGCTGTCAAGTGCAATCTTATAACTCATATCGCGTCCTCTTTTTTTGCGTTCTCATTTCAAACAGTTGCCCTGTTCGCTTTAATCATATCACAAAAGGCGCCCACTGTCACTTACTCTCTTCCCGCTGCAGTCCAAAAGCGCCGCCAGGCCGGCCGTCATCGGAAGTGTAAATATAAGCTGCGCCGCATAGCGGTTTACGGCATGCGGACTGAGAAGCAGACAGAGAACGCTTAAATAAACCGGCACAGCTGCCAGTCCTGTTTTCCCGCTGCGCCTGCGGATGGCAAGGCAGAACACGTAAAGAGGAAGCCAGAACGCACTGATCACCTGCGCGAACAAAATATTCAGGATCGGAGTCTGTACCAGGGCACTGTAAATCTCCGCAAAAAACTGCCGCACTGCCTTCCAGTTTTCGGGAACATAAAGGTGTACCCGGTCCTCCATCTGGTTTGTAAATGTGTAATTGACCGGAGTGATGCTCATATCCGGTACGAAATACCTCCCGCAGGTTCCGGCCAGCGCGCTCAGGTATGTTTTCGGATGCCGGATGCCAAGTTTTACCCATAATTTCATACATTCGGCGACATCCCTGCCGGAAGCCTTCCCATTGTATGTATTTTTGACCGGATCGGTCAGGTCATACCGGAACTTCGTTTTTATTTTTTCATAATCAAGCACACGTCCGATGGTTTCCTTTTCCTCCTCGCTCAGTTCATCTTCATGTTCGATAACCGTCAGTGCCATCTGCTGGAAAGGTACTCCCAGGGCTTCGTGGATATTCTCCGTTCTCACCTTCACCGCCGGATAGACGATTTTCGGAAAAATGACAAACCACACCAGAACCGGAATAACTGTGCACAAAAGAATGGATTTCCAGTTCCGGCGAAGCTGCTTTTCAAAAAGCAGAAAAACCGTGGAGACGGTTACAATATAGATTCCCGTCTGCTTCGTCAGCGTAACCAGCAGTGCCGATATCATCAGGGCCGTCCATTTTTTCCGGGATCCTCCCCGAACAAGGATATGAACAAAAACCGTATAGTAAAGAACAAAAAATATTCCGTTCGTCGAATCCTTCATAACGGTGGTCAGGTAGACCGGAATGTAGGGAAGCAGTACGATGTACAAAAAACCAGCGCTGATATACGGTGCGGGTACATTCAAAAGTGTCAGAGAGCAAAGCACGAGAGAACAGCAGAAGCTGCCGGCCAGTCCCTGCAGAAGCGAATATGTGAATATCCCGGCGTTCGCGCTCCCGAAGGCTTCTCCAAGTTTATAGAACCAGGAGTAGAGCGCGGTATCCACAATCGGATGATGCGCATTCAGAAAATACGGGGTATCCGAAGCCCAGTTCGCGCCCTTAAGCGGCTGCATTCCGGTAATATAATCCTGGATCATTAAAAATGTATCTCCCTGTACCTGGCCAGGATACCAGATAATATCATGAAGGACCGTCACCGCGAAAATAATCAGGGCGGTGCGGACAATATTTTTCCTGTTCCATGCAAAGAGTTTTCCCATTCCCTCCAGCTTCGAAGCGGACAGGAGGACACCCCCGCCGTTCCTTTTTCCTATCCCGTGAAACGCATAAAGGAGCAGGGAAATCAGTACATAAACATAGAGAAAATAAGCAATATTGGAGGGGATATGCGCTCTGTCTTTCAGAAAAAAACCATGCTCCTGGTACAGATTATGCACCAGCAGCGTAAAAAAGGAGAGAAGCAGAATGCGAACTGAAAGAAATTGTCCGCAGTCCTTCCCTTCCCTGGAAGATACCATCCGCTTATTCATCATTGCCCATCATCGCCCGTTCAGGAAGCGATTCCTCCATTCTGTCTGTTTTTCGCCTGCGCGAATTTATATGTTTACAGTGTCAAAAGTCCGTCACCACGCATGCTTGCCTGTGAGTGGCGGCAGGACTTATTGACACGCCCCACAGGAGGCATGAAGCGGCGCGAAAGCGTCACGAGATCATTTATATTTATTATATCATGATGAGGAGACAAGGGTTGCGGGAGTTTCGAAGAAACGGAGCAATCCGTGGCATCATTTGAGATCGAAAGGTCATAATTTTACTATTGGAATCTTCCGGCGGACTGTGCGATAATACCACCGGTTCCACGCATCGGATTACAGATTACCATAGGGAGGCTCCCGTCTTGCTTTCAGCGACTGTTGAGGATTTAAAATTATTTATGAATACTCTGCTTGCCCGGCCGGCTTTTGATTCGTTCCTTCTCACAGAGGGATCGGTGACAACCTGCATGACCTATCTCATGGACGGGCATTACCGTACCGGCTACTTTGACCGGGAGGATGCCGGGAAGCACCCCGAATATGTAGCCTGGGGATATGTACGTCCGCATGTATTCGATATGATCCGCGGGCATCAAAAACCGCTCAAAATGCGGTTTGTATTCCGTGCGCCTGAAGAAATCGTGCAAAAGCTCCTGTCCGATACGGGCGCTCCTCTTACCTCCGGGGACGTAAGCGGGCTGTATATCAATATTGTCTATGTTTCCGGATCTGTATCTGTAACTTCCGGAACAGCGCTGCGCGTTTTTTCCGCAGACCGCTCACTGGAGCAGGCCTGGGACCGGTACGTTACGGCTATATTCCGCCAGCTGAACATAGCCATACAAAGTCAGCTTTAAAAATCTCCGATTGGCTTGCTAGCACTCATTTAAATTGAGTGCTATTTTATATTGACTTTTCCTAATCCCCGGCCTAAAATGTACAGATGTAAGTGTCTATTCTGTATGACATAGGAGTGTGATTTTTATGGAAACAAAAAAAGGAAATTTATCGATAAACAGCGAAAACATGATGCCGATTATCAAAAAATGGCTTTATTCGGATCATGATATTTTCGTACGTGAAATGATTTCCAACGGCTGTGATGCCATTACCAAGCTGCATAAAATTGCCCTGATGGGGGATTATGCTTATCCGGAAGACCATAAGGACAGCATCCATGTGGTCTGCGACCCGGACAACAAGACGCTGGCCTTCACCGATACCGGTCTGGGCATGACCGCTGATGAGGTTGAAAAATACATTACTCAGATTGCATTTTCGGGTGCAAGTGACTTCGTTAAGAAATACCAGGATCAGGGCGGCAAAAACGATATCATCGGCCACTTCGGTCTGGGCTTCTATTCTGCTTTCATGGTTGCAGATCTGGTAGAAATTGATACTCTCTCCTATCAGAAGGATGCCGTTCCGGTTCACTGGGAATCCGACGGCATGACGGATTACACCATCGGTGATGGGACAAAAAAGGAAACCGGCACCACCATCATCCTTCATCTGAATGATGAATCTCTCGAATTTGCCAACGAATACCGCGTCCGTGAAGTCCTCGAAAAATACTGCGCGTTTATGCCGGTAGAAATTTATCTGGAGAAGGCAAATGCTCCGCAGGAATATGAAACGATCGACGAGAAGGATCTGAAGGATACCGATGTCGTGGCCGAACATATCCATGAGGATGCGAAATATGAGGAACAGGATGATGGCAACGGAGGGAAAAAGCAGGTGGAGGTATCTCCTGCCCGTGAGCGCGTGAAAATCAACAAGCGCCCTGTCCCGGTCAATGATATCCATCCGCTCTGGACCAGGTCTCCGAGCGAATGCAAGCCGGAGGAATACAAGGACTTTTACCGCAAGGTATTTAACGACTATAAGGAGCCGCTCTTCTGGATCCACCTGAACATGGATTATCCGTTTAACCTGCGAGGAATTATCTACTTCCCGAAGGTTAACCTGGACTACGACAAACTGGAAGGCACCATCAAGCTCTACAACAGCCAGGTGTTCATTGCCGATAATATTAAGGAAGTTATTCCGGAATATCTGATGGTTCTGAAGGGTGTCATCGACTGCCCGGATCTGCCGCTGAATGTATCCAGAAGCTATCTTCAGAACGATGGTTTTGTTAAAAAGGTTTCTGACTACATCACGAAGAAAGTTTGCGACAAGCTCTCCGGTATGTGCAAGACCGACCGGCAGAATTATGAGAAGTACTGGGATGATATCAGCCCGTTTGTAAAGTACGGCTGCCTGCGCGACGAAAAATTTGATGAGCGTATGAATGACTTCATCCTCTACAAGGATCTGGACGGCAAATATTTCACGCTGAAGGAACTGCTGGATAAGGAAAAGGCAGACAAGGCGTCCTCTTCCGGAAAAGTTCCGGAGGAAACCTTTGAAGATGGAACCGGAAAGACCGAAGAAGGCGACGCTGAGAAGGTGGAAACAGAAACGAATGTCTCCGCTGATCCAGGTGCCGCTGATGAAAAATCAGACTCCGCTCCCGCCGAAAATGCGGAAGATGAAAAGAAGGAAAAGCCGAAGACCACGATTTATTACGTTACCAATGAACAGCAGCAGGGTCAGTATATCAATATGTTCCGTCAGAACGGCATGGACGCCGTCATCTTCCGCCATAACATCGATACCGCGTATCTGTCCCACGCAGAGCAGAAAAATGAGGAAGTTAAATTTGAAAGCATCGATGCTGATGTGACCGCCGGCATGAAAGATGACGGGCAGGCCGATCTGAAGGCCGAAACCGACAGCCTGACTGAAATCTTCCGCAAGGCTTTAAGCAACGACAAGCTGGAGGTGAAAGTTGAGAAGCTGAAGAACGCGGATGTATCCTCCATGATGGTTATGTCCGAGGAAAGCCGGCGCACACAGGAAATGTTCAGGATGTACGGAATGGATCCGAATGCTTTCCCTGCATCCTCCACGCTGGTACTGAACGCAAACAACAGCCTGGTTCAATATGTACTCGGCCACAAGGATGGCGAGCACACCGGCATGATCTGCCAGCAGCTGTACGATCTGGCACTTCTCGCCGACAAGCCGCTGTCCGCTGACGCTATGACCAAATTCATCGCAAGGTCGAACGAAATTCTGAAGCTGATCGCGAAATAATAACGGATGTATACTGTGCACATAGAGGGAAGTCAGATGAATAATACGGATAACCCGGGAACCGTGGAACGTTTCCCGGCAAGAGCCGGCGCAGCCATACATCATTTCAGAGAAAAGTACGGCTGGCCGGGAAGTGTTCTGAAGATGATCGCCATCATCACCATGCTGATTGATCACACAGGGGCGGCTCTCGTCCTTCCGCTTCTTAGCATGCGGGGGATATACACCAATCCGGAGCTCTTTCAAAATCTGAAGACGCTGTATTATATTATGCGGCGGGTTGGCCGTCTGGCTTTTCCCATCTTCTGTTTTCTGCTGGTGGAAGGCTTTGTGCACACGCACAATGTGAAAAAATACGCGCAGCGGATGTTCCTCTTTGCGCTGATATCGGAATTTCCGTTTGACTGGGCGCTGAAAACAGGTCAGCCTGTCATGAATTACCAGAACGTATATTTTACGCTGTTGATCGGTCTGCTGGTAATGTGGGGTGTTTCGGAGATGACCGGCCGCATTCCCATCCAGCTGCTGATTCTGGTTTCCGGGCTTATTCTTGCCCATATGCTGAAAACCGATTATGCACAACGCGGTGTTTTTCTGATTGAAGTACTGTATATTCTTCGCACGTCCCGCCTGTCCCAGTGTCTGTGCGGCGGCGCATTTATTGAATATGAAAAAATGCCTGCGCCTCTGGCTTTTATCCCGGTGTTTATGTATAACGGGAAACGCGGAAGGCAGCTGAAGTACTTTTTCTACTGTTTCTATCCGGTTCACCTGATGATTCTGGGGATCATCCGCAACCTTGTACTCCCGAGCCTTACGTCTCTCAATTAAAAAGATGTAAAGAACCCTGCTGTTTTACAGCAGGGTTTTCATTATTTTCAGGACGCCATCCTTTGTTCTGCTTTCTGTGATTTTCACGGCAGCGTCCTTCACTTCCGGGCGCGCCTCCGGGACAGCATAGCTGACTGCCGCCTCCCGGAACATGGATATATCGTTCAGGTTATCTCCGAAAACCATGGTTTCTTCCTTTGAAATCCCCAGCAGCTGCTGAAATTTTCGAAGACCGCCGCCCTTGCTGACAGTTGGAGGTACGATATCCGCCCAGTGAACCCCGGAGACAACCACACTGGCGTGCTCCCCGGCCACACGCTGGAGGGCGGCAGCTTCCTTTGCTGCATCCTCTCTGTCCCAGTGGACCGCTATCTTCATGCTTGGAACATGGATAGTTTCCAGGTTCCTTACGCTCTCCCACTCCATGCCGTAGCCTCCGAGAATTCCCGGAATCACGGATGGATCGTCTGCTTCCACCAGGAGCTTTTCAGCCGTGGAGCGAAGAATCAGGATATCCTTCCAGTGATCCCGGGTATAGCGGATCACTCTTTCAGCCACTTTTTCATCCAGGGTTGTTTCAAACAATATTTTATCGCGCCAGGATCCGTAAGCTCCCTCCTCCGTCAGAAAATACACATCCTCCGAGACAGGCTGTAATAATTTTCTGGCGCTTGGAAGTCCCCGCCCGCTGGCAGCTATGAAAATGATCCCCTTCTTTTTAAGTTCCCGTATGACATCGTAATACTCCGGAGTGAGCACGCTGCCCCCTTCCGGAACCAGGGTTCCGTCCAGGTCGCTGGCGATCAGTCTGATCATGGATCCATCTCCTTCATCTTTTTTCTGTATTCATCCAGGGTCACCGCCCGCGGCGGATGAGAATCCGCTTCTTCCGCTTCCTGCGGGGTGAGGGGAAGCATGCAGTGAAACTGTTCCCCGATTCTCGTCAGCTCTCCCAGTACCCGGTTCACGGCATGCTGATCGAGAAACCAGGTATCCCTGGATATTCCCTGCGTTACTGCCGGGCACACCAGGAACTGAGCTTCCGGAAACTGCTGCTGGTAATACATAAGCGCCCGGCGGGCATGAAACGCCTGGCAGCAGAGGATCGCCCTTTTTACAGCCAGCCCGGCCCGATCTGCCGCTTTCCTTGAGAAAATCGCATTCTCGTACGTAAAAGTTGCCCGATCTTCCTTCAATATGGCTTTTTCCGGCACGCCTTCCTGCAGCAGTATATCCTTCAGGTATTCCCACTCCGTCTCCTGTCTGCCTTCAAAATGTCCGGTCCGGATGCTGAAGCGTCCGCTGGGCAGGATATAATCCGAATACCCTTCCTGATAAAGTTTTGCCGCCTTTCTGGCCGCATCCGGATAATTTCCGCCCGGTACGAAAATAATGTCCGACCGGGCAGGCTCGTTTTCCACAAATATAAACTCCGTGATTCCGTCATAAAATCGGTTCATGGCTTTTCTCCCCGGTTGTCTGCCGGCTGCCGGATTTCGGTTTTATGTGCCTGCAGCTGCTTTTTATGTCAGTCACATACGTCCGGCTGCCTGCAGGCGGCCGGACGCAATAGTTTCAGATCATAATTTTGTCGCATTGCAGCGGCGGTTTTCCCTTTCAGTCTTTCGGCAGCCTGAACGAACTTTTCAGCTCAACAATCCGGTTGAATACCGGATGGCCTTCCGTTGAATCCCTGTAATCTACATTGAAGTAGCCGGTGCGGACAAACTGGAACTGCTGGTAAGCCTTCGCATCCTTCAGGGACGGCTCCAGCTGGCAGTTGACAAGAACCGTGCGGGAATGCGGATTGACATTAATGCTGCCGTCCTCCTCGTTGTAAACGCCCTTCTCTTCATCAACGATATTCTCGTACAGATGTACTTCCGCCTGAAATGCGGTTCTGACGGCAACCCAGTGTATGGTTCCCTTCACCTTGCGGCCGTCCGGGCTGTTTCCTCCGCGGGACGCCGGATCATAGGTACCGTGAATTACCGTAATATTCCCATCCGCATCCTTCTCACAGCCGGTGCATGTAACGAAATAGGCGTTCATGAGACGAACCTCGTTGCCCGGGAACATACGGAAGTATTTCTTCGGCGGATTTTCCATGAAGTCGTCACGATTGATCCAGATTTCACGGCCAAACGGAACCTTGCGGGTGCCAAGCTCCGGATTCTCCTGATTGTTCGGGACTTCCAGCTCCTCCATGGCATCTTCCGGATAGTTATCGATCACCAGTTTGACCGGATCCAGCACCGCCATAACACGCGGTGCCTTCGGTTTCAGATCCTCCCTCAGGCAATATTCAAGCATGGCATAATCGGAAACACTGTTGCTCTTGCTGATGCCGGAAAGTTCAACAAACCTCCGGATGGACTCCGGGCTGAAACCGCGGCGGCGCAATGCGGCGATGGAAACCAGCCTCGGGTCATCCCATCCGTCTACAATGCCATCCTCTACCAGTTTCTTGATGTACCGTTTTCCGGTAACTACATTCTTCAGGTACAGTTTCGCAAACTCAATCTGCCGCGGAGGATTGACGTTAAACCCGCACTCCTTAACCACCCAGTTGTACAGCGGGCGGTGATCCTCAAATTCCAGAGTGCAAAGTGAGAAGGTAACTCCCTCAATTCCGTCCTCGATCGGATGGGCAAAGTCATACAGCGGGTAGATGCACCACTTGTCTCCTGTGTTCTGATGCGGAATATGGGCAATGCGGTAGATGACCGGGTCACGCATATTCATGTTCGGGGATGCCATATCAATTTTGGCGCGGAGTACCCTGGACCCATCCGGATAAATTCCCGCCTTCATTTCCTCAAAAAGCTTCAGATTCTCTTCCACGGAACGATCGCGGCAGGGACTGTTTTTGCCCGGCTCCGTCAGTGTGCCCCGGTACGCGCGGATTTCATCGGCGCTGAGATCATCGACATAAGCATCGCCCTTTTTGATGATCCGGACCGCATATTCATACATCTGGTCAAAGTAGTTGGACGCATAGAAAAGATTATCTCCCCAGTCGGCGCCAAGCCACCGGATATCTGCCTTGATGGATTCGACAAATTCGGATTTTTCCTTCGTCGGGTTGGTATCATCAAAACGAAGATGGAACGTTCCGTGATACTTCTGAGCTATGGTGTAGTTCAGCAGTACGGCCTTGGCGTGCCCAATGTGAAGATAACCGTTGGGTTCCGGCGGAAAACGTGTAACCACCCTGTCCACACGTCCGTTCGCAAGGTCCTCATCGATGAACTCTTCAATAAAATTTTTCGTGTTCTCTTCCATAAACTCAGTTCCTCCTGACACACTCTCTTATTTTATACCAGGCCGTCTGCTGTTTTGCCTGTCAGTTAAATCCAATCATTTTTCTGGCTATCTTGTAGCCGCGCACGTCTATTTTCCGTCCGAATTCTCCGGGCAGATTAAGGCCGATGCCCATACCACTCGTGCGCAGATGCCAGTACACCGGGAAACTTCTTCTGCGGATATATCTCCAGAACTCCCTCTTCTTCTCCAGATTTTCTTCGGTTCCGGAAACAAGAAGCAGTGCGTTCGTTGCCGTAGTTACCGTGTTCAGGTATTTATACATGTATTTTTTTACATTTTTATCCAGCCCGAAGAAATTTTGAGATGCCATGATGTCGACCATCATCTCGTTCACCCGGATCTGCTGGTCTATTCGCCGGATCATGACTTCTTCATTGACCGACTGATCGCTGCGGCCCACATAGTAAAAGTAGAAATCCACATCCATGTAATATAACTTTTTAGCATAGGGATATGGCTGGAATGCAAAAATATTATCCACATAGAAGGTATGGGCCGGGAGTTTCAGGCCGCACCGGTGCAAAAGCCCGGTCCGGTAAATCAGATTATGCATCAGTACATACTGGGTTGCCTTCATATGCCGGACATCGGACCAGGTAAAGATTTGTTCTTCCGGAAAAACGCGCCCGAAGCGCATGACTTTCTTGTGGCGGGCTCCCTCCTTATTGTAGACAAAGTTAGTAAGGAACACATCCACCGGTGTCTTCTCCCTTTCGAGCTGTTTCAGTCTGGCGATGATCTCAAGAAGCGCCTTTTTGCCAACCCAGTCGTCACTGTCGACCACCTTGAAATAAAGACCGCTGGCGTTTTTGATTCCCGTGTTCACTGCCTCACCGTGCCCTCCGTTTTCCTGGTGAATGGCACGGACGATGCCGGGATATTTCGCTGCGTATGCATCCGCAATCTGGGCTGTACGATCCTTCGTGGAACCGTCATCGACAATCAGGATCTCGATATCCTCCCCTCCGGGCAGAAGCGACCGGATGCATTTTTCCATATAGGCTTCTGAATTGTAGCACGGTACAGTTACCGTCAGAATTTTCATATATAATCTCCTGTTTGATAGTGTACCCGATAAGCCCCTTCGCTGAATCAATCTTTCTCCTGTCCGGCCCCGGGTGAAGTGGCAGGCTCCAGCCTGCGTGAACTTATGCGTACAATTTGTGCCGGTATCCCCCGGCGTGACGTTATCACCGCACATACTTCATGTATGCGCGAAAGGCGCCGGGAACAGCCAGTTTTTCAAGAGCTGCGGCGGCTGTGCTGAGAAAATAATCATCTTTCCGGGGTTCCTTCATATTTTCTACGATGACCTGGTATCCCTTCATCCGCCATTCCACATGGCTGAAAAGATGCCGTGCCGGCGGAAGCTCCTCCACCCGGAGCGGCGTCCGCCCCGAAAGCTCCTCTGCCTTGCGGGCAGCCTCCTGTGGGCTTAAAAATCCGTCCGTGTTCGGAAGCTCATACATGCCGGCCAAAAGGCCTTTCGGACTGCGCCTGTGAAACAGATAGAAGGCGCTGTCGCGGATGACAAGCACCGTTTTTTCTTCCGTTTTTTTCGGGTTTGCCGGTGAGCGGTACGGGATTGCGTCCGTCTTGTGACAGACGTATGCCTGGCAGAAGCTTTTCAAAAAACACTGATCACACCGGTTTTCCGGCGATGGAAGGCAGATCACTTCCCCGAATTCCATCAGTGCCTGATTAAAAGCTCCCGGTTCCTGTTTCGGAATCAGCTCCCTCACCAGTTCTCCGGCCCATTTTTTCGCTCTTTCCTTCCGGACGTCGGACTCATTTCCGGTCAGGCGGGTCAGTACACGCAATACATTGCCGTCCACCGCCGGCACTGCCTCACTGAAGGCAATGGATGCGATTGCACCGGCTGTATAATCCCCGATTCCGGGAAGGGTACGGATCTGTTCATAACGTTCCGGGAACTTTCCTCCATACGTTTCGGTAATGACAGCCGCAGCTTTCTGCATGTTGCGGACCCGGCTGTAATAACCGAGTCCCTCCCACAGTTTCAATAGTTTCTCCTGCGGACACTGACTCAATGCCTCTATGTCCGGCAGAGCTTTCATAAACCTTGCATAGTAGGGAAGAACGGTTTCTATGCGGGTCTGCTGCAGCATGATTTCCGATACCCACACATGATACGGATCCGTATCCTTTCTCCACGGAAGTTCCCGTCCGCTTTGATGAAACCAATCCAGCAGCAGCGAAACCGTCCCCTGTATGTCAGTCTTCATCCAGTACCTGCTTTATTTTTGATCTGACGATATCGAATGCAACGTCATTCATCCCGCTGTTAATCACAATATCCGCCAATGCCCTGGTTGGCTCCACATACAGGTAGTGCATCGGTTTTACCGTGGCCAGATACTGTTTCATGATACCGTTCAGATCTCTTCCCCGCTCATGCACATCACGGATAGCCCGGCGGAGAATACGCTCATCGGCATCCGCATCTACAAATATTTTAATATCGCAAAGGTCACGGACCCGCTTATCGGCCAGCAGCAGAATACCTTCCGCCAGGATAACCCTGCGGGGTTCTATATGTACGGTCCGGTCCGTGCGGTTGTGAACGGCATAGTCATACACCGGGCAGTCAACCGCCTGCCCTTCCTTCAGCATTTTCAGATGCCTGACCAGCAGATCTGTCTCCAGTGAATCGGGATGATCGTAATTTACCCTGACTCTTTTCTCAAAAGGAACGTCGTCCTGCCGCTTATAATAATTATCATGGTATACAACTGCAATTTTATCGCCAAACTCTTCCTTCAGGCGATTCGTGAACGTAGATTTCCCCGAACCGGAACCGCCGGCAACTCCAATGATAATACTGCTCATTATCTCCGGATATCCTTTCCTGCACCGCCGCGGCTGATAATAACTGCCTCTTGTCTGCATCTATCGAATTATAGCATTTAAGTGTATTCACAGCAAGTAAAAAGCCGCGGCTTTGTGCCGCGGCACCGCTTTTCGCGTTTCTTATCTGCCGTTTTTACCGTTTATATCGGCCACCGTCTCGCCCGGAACGACTCGGCCGGGCACGATGATGTGTTCAATCAGTGTTGTTTTCGGATTCTCAATCAGTGATATCAATTTCTCCGCCGCATATCTTCCGATGGTCGTCGTGTCCTGCCATACGGTCGTCAGTTTCGGCGAAAGAAGGCTGGCAATCTGCAGACCATCGTACCCGCACACGGAGATATCCTCCGGAATCCGAAGTCCGTGCCGGCGAAGCACATTCAATCCTCCGATGCAGCTGGTGTCGTCCGGATAAAAAATACAGGTCGGCGGTTCCTTCAGCTCAAGCAGCCGTTCCGTTTCCCTCTCAGCCATTTCCACATCGCGGTAGGCACACTCGGAAACATATTCCTCCGGTACGCATACATTCAGATCAAACAGCGTGTGATAAAAGCTGGAAAGCCGGGCGCGCGTAACGGAAGAATCAGCACCGTGGATATAGGCTATTTTCCGATGCCCCTTCCCGTAAACAAACTGCGTCAGTTCCTTCATTCCCTTTACATTATCCGACATAACCGAAATGCGGTTGTCAAATACGTGGTCGATGGTTACCACCGGAAGGCTGGACCGGATCAGTTCCTGCACCGCATCGGAGTAAAAATCAATGCAGGCAATGACTACGCCGTCCACGCCGCGATACCGGCAGTGTTCCAGATAGGTCGTCTTCCGGGATGCGATACTGTTGCTTGTGAAGGTAATATCGTATCCCCTTTCTTCCGCTGTTTTTTTGAAACTTTCCAGAATATGAGCGAAGAAATCGTGGGTTAGTCCGCTGTTAGCCTCATCGACGAACAGAACTCCCAGATTATAGGTGCGGCTTGTTTTCAAAGCCCGGGCAGAAGAATTCGGGAAATACTCCATTCTCTGTGCCGTTTCCTGGATCTTCTTTCTGGTTTCGGTCCCTATATCATTGTAATTGTTTAATGCCTTGCTGACTGTGGCAACGGAAACACCGCACTCCCGGGCAATATCCTTCATCGATACCATGACATCCTCCTCTACCACAGTTATATCTGAAACTTCAGCTTTTGTAAAGAATGGCAGCCCGCTCCGCAGTATTCCCCCGAATCATTATCCCTTGACAGCGCCGACGGCAACTCCGCCGACAATGTATCTGGACAGAATCAGGTAAACGATAATAACCGGGAATATGGAGAAGGCGATCATCATATACACCTGGCCCATATCAAATTTCAGCCAGTCCGCGGAACGAAGCTGTGCGATCAGTATAGGCAGCGTCTTCATCTTGTCCTTATGAAGGATCAGGGACGGAATGAAGTAATTGTTCCAGCTGGACACAAAGGTGAAGATCGCCTGTACGGCGATCGCCGGCTTCATCAGAGGAAGTACAATCGCATTAAAGGTATGAAACTCCCCCGAGCCGTCGATCCGGGCGGCTTCAATCAATGCCATCGGCAGTGAGCTCTGCATATACTGTCTCATATAAAAGTACGTAACCGGGACTGAAATCGACGGAATAATCAGCGGAATGAAATTGTCCTCCAGCCTCATATCCTGAACCAGCTGTACGAAACCGAGAGCGGTTACCTGTGTCGGGATCATCATAATTCCGAGGATCATGGTGTTCAGGAATTTTTTCATCTTAAATTCGTAGGCATACAGGCCATAGGCCGTCATTGCCGAGAAATAAACGCACAGGAATGCGCTGCAGCCGGCAATGATAAAAGAGTTCAGCATTCCCCGCAGAACCGGCAGTGTTCCGTGAATCAGATTGTTCCAGTTATTCAGGAAACTGGCCCCCGGTACCGCCGAAAAGCCGTGTGTAATCTGCGAATTCGTGCGGGTGGCGTTGATAAACAAAACATAGAACCAGAACAGGCACAGAATGGTAATCAGGGTCAGGACAATATAAGCAATCGTTTTTCTGACACCTACCGGCATACCCTTCTTTTTCTTCTTCGCCGTTTCAGCCGATGTGGTATTTGAATTTGAAGTATTTGACATAATCTCCCCTCCTCCTTACTCTTTGTTATCGCTTCCGACCAGCTTGAAGACGATGACACTCAGGACGCCGGTAATGACAAACAAAAATACCGAAAGTGCGCCGGCCATACCATAGTTCTTACTGTACAGATGCTTATTCAGATACATGATCATAGTCATGGAGGAGCGCATCGGATCTCCGGAACCATTGGTCAAAATCTGCGGAACATCGAACAGCTGCAGGCCGCCGATCAGAGAGGTGATCAGTACATACACCAGGATCGGACGAAGAAGCGGGAGGGTTACTTTAAAGAAAATCTGGGTGGAAGTTGCACCGTCCACCGACGCCGCCTCGAACAAAGAGGTATCGATGCCCATCATGCCGGCCATCAGAAGGATGGTGGTATTGCCAAACCACATCAGGAAATTCATAAAAGCAATCAGTCCACGCGTACTTCCCACATGGGAGAAAAACTTATACGGCTGATCAATCACGTGCATCCCAACCAGAATGGAGTTAATCGGTCCTCCATCCGAGAACAGGGTAAAGAACAGCATGGCAAACGCGGAAGCCATAATCAGGTTCGGAAGATAGATAACCGTCTTGAAAAAGCGTTTGCCTTTCAGGCGGAGCATCTCATCGGAGAACCAGGCGCCCAGGAGCAGTGAGAAAAACAGCTGCGGCACAAAGCACATGACCCACATGATCATGGTATTCCCGAAATATTTCCAGATATCTCCGCTGGAAAACAGTTTTACATAATTGCCGAACTGAACAAACGTTGGCCCGATGTGACTCAGTCCGCTCATATAATTCTCAAAGAAACTGTTATAGATCGTTCTAACCAGCGGGATCAGCTGAAAGATTACAAAAACCACCAGAAACGGAATTACGAAAATGTAACCCCACCGGTTATACCTGACCGCCTTATGATTGTTGTGCATATGCCTGCCTCCCTTGCCTTTTTATCTTTTCTATCGTTTGACAGCAAACTTCACATCCGGCAGTGACATACTGCCCTTCTCTTTCCTTCTCTTTCGCAGCCGCATGTCATTTTTGCTGTTTTTCGATTAAAAAAACCGTACCCGCCTGTTTTACAGGCAGGCACGGTTTAGGATCGGATTATGAACCCTGTATTCTGTTCTGCTCCGGTTATAAATTACTCGGCCGTCAGCTCCGGATATTTCTCCGTGATGGCTGTCTTGAACTGAGCCAGTGCATCATCCTTGGTGGCGTTGCCATCGAAGTAGTTCTTCATAGCTGACTGGAACTCTTCGTTGCATCCCTGATCATAGAAGCTGATGTTGCTCATGTCAACATTCTCTGCGCCGGCAGCCAGCTGTGCGTACGGGTTCTGTCCGCCCAGTACAGCGTTTGCGCCTTCATCGCTGTTAGCCAGTTCCGCCAGAACTTCGCTGTTGTTTACGCAGTCGCTGTCAGCCGTAGCGATTTCTTTCATAACGTCATTGTTGGTGCACATGGTCAGCATGATGTCCTTAACAAGGCTCGGGTTGTCGGTTCCCTTTGCTGCACAGATCCATGTGCCGCCCCAGTAATAACCCTGCGGTCCTTCGCAAAGGCCCCAGCCGCCCTGGTTCGCAATAGATCCTTCTTCGTCTGCATGCATGGAGAAGTTAATCAGCCATGCCGGTCCAAAGTAGCAGAATACCTTTCCATCCGGGAAGAAGCCTGCGGACCAGTCATCGGACCACAGATCTGCGGTTCCGGTTTCGCCTGCGTCAACGAGTGCCTTGGAGTCGTCAACCCATTTCATAATGTTGTCATCGATAACAACCTTGCCATCCTGTACCCACGGAGCGGATACATTGTTGGAATATACACGGTACGTATCATTAACGGTGGAAGTGATCTTATATCCCGCCTCTTTCAGTTTTGCAGCGGTTGCGTTGAAGGAATCCCAATCCTTAACAGCTTCCTGAACTGTCTCCGGATCGTCGGATCCAAGAACCGCCTTGGCTGCCTCGCGGTTATAGATCAGTCCTGCGGAGCAGGCCTGCCATGAAATGCCGCGCTGCTTTCCTTCGCTGTCTGTAACAACATCCTTGGTATACTGATACTGTTTGCTCAGGTCATCATCCGTAATTCCAAGGTCTGCCAGCGGAATGGTTACTTCTACATCACTGTTTACATATTTAAGAGCATAGTCAGCTTCTACAAGGAACATATCCGTTCTCTCATCTGCATCCTTGTTTTCATTGTCCGGAAGAACGCTGTCCAGATTGTTCTGGTATGCATTGTCGTCAGACGGTGTAATGGTCCATACAACATCAACATCACCGATCTTGCCATGAGTAGCGTCCACTTCTTCATACCCCGGATAATGATCTGTGATACGGCTCTTGAATTCCTCGTTCCAGCACTGAATATTGAGAACTTTTCCTTCATCCGATGCTGCGCCTTCCGTTGTAGCTTCTGCAAGTACAGGAGCTGCCATCGAAGCAACCATCGATGCCGTTAAAACGATGCTCATAACTTTCTTTTTCATTTCTTTTCCTCCTTTATAGAATGAACAGATTTTCCATATTAAACGATTAAGTATTCTTTCGTTGATTTTTAGCTCGAAATCAACTAAATCGTTTTCATGACCTTAATATAGACCAATTAGATTAAAATATCAAGTAAAATGTCCACTAAATATATATTTTGACCATTTTAACAAATTTTAATTTCATATTTTGTGGGTAAATCATAATTTATCAGCTCGATTTATTACCATAATTGCTTGAAATATTGAAATCAATTTCGTCTGCGCGAAAAAGGACCGTTTCAAAGCCGTTTCAGGTGTTCCTTCTCCTTCTGTGTGCAAATCTTTAGAATTTACGCAGATTATTTGTGATTTATGACGATTCTCAATGTCAATTTTCTGATTGAATATTTGTCCAATCCAGAATATACTAGGAATAACCTTTACTAAAACGTTTTCTTTGATTTCGACTAACGATGGAAAGGAAGTAAGTTATGAGATTTGGCTATTTCGATGACAAAGCCATGGAGTATGTGATTACAACTCCCAGGACGCCGCTGCCCTGGATCAACTATCTGGGCTGCAATGACTTTTTCACGCTGATTTCAAACACATGCGGCGGATACAGTTTTTATAAGGATGCCAAGCTTCTCCGTCTGACCCGCTACCGCTACAACAATGTGCCTTATGATTCTAACGGCATCTACTATTACATTAAGGACGGGGAAAAGGTGTGGAATCCGGGATGGCAGCCGGTCCAGACGCCTCTTGATTCCTACGAATGCCGCCACGGCATGGGGTACAGCCGTTTTATTTCTTCCCTCAATGGTCTTTCGGCTGAACTGACCGCTTTTGTTCCGATGGATGCAGCCTGCCTGATCCACCGCCTTTCACTGACAAACCATTCCGACCGTGCGAAAGATTTTCAGGTTTTTTCCTATGTGGAGTTCTGTCTGTGGAATGCCATGGATGACATGACCAATTATCAGAGAAACCTGAGTACCGGTGAGGTTGAGGTTGTCGGTTCCACCATCTATCACAAGACAGAGTACCGCGAGCGCCGCAATCATTTTGCATTTTACACGGTCAATGCAGATGCGGATGCTTTCGATACAAGCCGTGATGCCTTTATCGGCCGTTACAATCCGGCTTCCTCTCCGGAAGCAGTGAATAACGGAAAATGCACCAATTCTATCGTCAGCGGCTGGTACCCGATTGCCAGTCATCAGCTGAATGTCCATCTGGAGCCGGGAGAAACGCGGACCTTCATCTTCCAGCTGGGATATGTGGAAAATCCAAAAGAGGATAAATGGGAAAAGCCGGGAATTATCAATAAGAAACGCGCAGTGGATCTGATGAAGCGTTTCGATACAGAAGAAAAGGCAGCCAAAGCTCTGGAGAATCTGCACCAGTACTGGAAAGACCTGCTTTCAAGGTTCCAGGTTCATACCGATCATCCGGAAGTCAACCGCATGGTAAACATCTGGAACCAGTATCAATGCATGGTTACTTTCAATATGTCCCGCTCCGCTTCCTACTATGAATCCGGAATCGGCCGCGGTATGGGCTTCCGTGATTCATGTCAGGATCTGCTTGGGTTTGTTCATCTTATTCCGTCCCGCGCACGCCAGAGAATCATCGATATTGCTTCCACTCAGTTTGCGGACGGAAGTGCCTATCACCAGTATCAGCCGCTGACAAGGAAGGGGAACAGTGAGATCGGAAGCGGTTTCAACGACGATCCGCTCTGGCTGATTGCGGCTGCCGACGCTTACATCCGTGAGACCGGGGATATGTCCATTCTGGATGAGATGGTTCCATTTGACAACGATGCGTCACGATCGGCTACGCTGTTTGAGCACCTGACCCGTTCGTTTAATTATACAGCGACGCACAAGGGGCCTCATCATCTTCCGCTGATCGGCCGTGCCGACTGGAATGACTGTCTGAACCTGAACTGCTTCTCCGACACGCCGGGGGAACCGTTCCAGACGACCGGACCGTCCGAGGGGCCGACCGCCGAATCCGTCTTCATTGCCGGCATGTTTGTCCGCTACGGCAAAGCATACGAAAAGCTCTGCCGTCTGAGGGGTGAGGACAAACTCGCCTCCCGTGCGCATGATGAGGTTGAAAACATGTACCAGGCGGTCATCAGGAATGGCTGGGATGGCGAATGGTTCCTTCGCGCCTACGATGCTCATTCGGAGAAGATAGGTTCTCACGAGTGTAAGGACGGACAGATCTTCATCGAGCCGCAGGGCTTCTGTGTCATGGCTGGTATAGGAGTAAAGGAGGGTCTTGCACAGAAGGCTATGGATTCCGTGAAAGAAAGGCTGGACACCAGATACGGAATTATGATCCTGGCTCCTTCCTACAAGGAATATCATCTCAACCTTGGTGAAGTTTCCTCCTACCCGCCGGGGTACAAGGAGAACGGAGGTATTTTCTGTCACAACAATCCATGGATTTCCATTGCGGAAGCCGTCATCGGCGACGGTGAGCGTGCTTTCGAAATCTACCGCAAAATTTGCCCGGCCTACCTTCAGGATATCAGTGAAATCCATGCCACGGAGCCATACGTTTACTCCCAGATGGTTGCCGGAAAGGATGCTTATTATTTCGGTCAGGGAAAAAACAGCTGGCTGACAGGAACCGCAGCCTGGACCTTCGTGGACATCTCCCAGTTTATTCTCGGCATCCAGCCGGAGTATGAAGGGCTTTCCATAAACCCGTGCCTGCCGAAGGATTTCGGCGGTTTCACAGCGGTACGAAAATTCCGCGGGATCGAGTATCACATTACCGTCGAGAACCCGGATCATGTTGAAAAGGGTGTCCGTCAGCTGATCGTGGATGGGAAGAACGTGGAGGGTATCATTGTTCCCTTCGAAGAAGGCAAAACTTCCTGCGATGTCAGGGTGATCATGGGATGACTGTCTGCCATGATAAGAAAACCGGCCGGAATGCAGCCATCGGGGCTGCATTCCGGCCGGTTTTCGATTCGCAAGGAATAAGCGGACGCTCCTTCCAAAGATGCATTTTTCCGGATATGTATTTTCTCAGGTTCGAACAGCAAAACAGGCGGGTATCTGCCCGCCTGCTGAATTTCCAAATCACTTTGCGTAATCGACAACTCTGGATTCTCTGATCAGCTGTACCTTAATCTGTCCCGGATATTCCATTTCAGTTTCAATCTGTTTGGAGATATCTCTCGCCAGAAGTACCATGTCGGTATCGCTGACCTGTTCAGGAATTACCATGATACGTACTTCTCGTCCCGCCTGAATGGCATAGGATTTCTCAACTCCCTTGAAGGAGTTTGTTATTTCTTCCAACTGTTGTAAGCGTTTTGTATAAGCTTCAATTGTTTCTCTGCGGGCGCCCGGACGTGCTGCGGAAATCGTATCCGCCGCCTGTACCAGACATGCGATCAGGGATGCAGGCTCTACATCACCGTGATGCGCTTCTACCGCGTTGATTACAATCGGTGTTTCCTTGTACTTACGGCACAGATCCGCACCGATCTGTACATGAGAACCGTCCATCTCATGATCAATGGACTTGCCGATATCGTGCAGAAGGCCTGCACGCTTTGCAATTCTCACATCGCATCCCACCTCACCGGCAAGATAACCTGCCAGATGCGCCACTTCAATGGAATGCTTCAGCGCATTCTGCCCATAACTGGTTCTGTACTTCATTCTGCCAAGCAGCTTCACCAGTTCCGGATGCAGACCATGAACACCCACTTCCAGGCAGGCGGCATCGCCCGCTTCCTTGATGGACTGGTCTACTTCCTTCTGAGCTTTATCTACCATTTCCTCGATTCTCGAAGGATGAATACGTCCGTCGACAATGAGTTTCTCCAGCGCGATCCTTGCTACCTCGCGCCGGATCGGATCAAAGCTCGACAGGATCACAGCTTCCGGAGTATCATCGATAATCAGGTTGACACCGGTCAAGGTTTCAATGGCCCTGATATTCCTTCCCTCCCGGCCTATGATTCTGCCCTTCATTTCATCGTTCGGAAGCTGAACAACGGAGATTGTTGATTCTGCCACATAGTCAGACGCATTTCGCTGTATGGCTGTAACAACATATTCTCTGGCCTTCTTTTCAGCATCCTCCCGAGCCTGGCTGTCAAGCTCCTTATAGAGTTTGGCAGCATCCGTTCTTGCTTCGTCTTCAACAGTTTTCAGGAGATAATCTTTTGCCTGTTCGGAGGTTAAACCTGAAATACGTTCAAGTTCCTGTACTCTTTGTTCCTGAAGTTTATCGACCTCAGCCTGTTTCCGTTTCAGCTCATCTTCCTTTGCTGTCAGGCTGGTCTCACGGCGTTCGAGAACCTCCGCTTTCTTATCCACACTTTCTTCCTTGGATAATACTCGCTTCTCATAGCGCTGCACTTCTGTCCGGCGATCTCTGGCTTCCTTTTCGGATTCATTTTTCATCCTCAGGGATTCTTCCTTCGCTTCCAGAAGGGCTTCGCGCTTCTTTGTCTCTGCCGTCCTCAAAGCCTCGTCGACAATCTGTCTGGCCTTATCCTGCGCGCTTCCGACGGTAGCCTTTTCCTCCGTCTCATGACGTTTTACCGCAATATAAGAACTGACAGGCACCGACACGACCAGCGTGATAGCAACAGCAATGATTACTGCTATCACTGGAGACATGAAGAGCACCTCCTTATTTAGTTTTCATGGCTTGAAAAGGTTTATACGATGGCCTGTGCCATCCTATAAATTATAAAAATCAATAATTCCCCTTCATTATAAAAGCCCATAAACAATAACTAAGTTTACCCTTTTACAAAACTCATGTCAATGTTTTCTTAATATCCCGGTAAAGAAAGCCTTTCCTCTGTAAAAAAGCGATAAATTTTCCCTTTTCTTCTTCGGAACATGTTTCCGGATTGAACTTTTTCTTCTCAATCCAATGCCGAATGGCATTCTCATCTCCGGCCGTCCCGCTGTTCTCCCAGGCCTGTTCAATCACTTCCGGGCTCACTCCCCGGTTTCTCAGTTCGGCCGTGATCTGCTGACGGCTTTTCGATGTCTGCCGGCTTTCCATGTAATTCATGCTGTACCGGAGATCATTGACATAATTGAAGGATTTTATGAAATCGAGCGCTCCGTCGATGACCGGATCCGGATACTCTTCCTCCTTCAGTTTTCTGCGCAGCTGTCCTTCTGTCTTATCCATTGTTTTCAGAATATACATGCAGCGCAGTTTAGCCCGTCTGAGCAATACTGCGCTGTATATTTCCCCGAGGGTGTCCGGAGCAAGCTCCTGCCCCCCGGCAAGTTTATATTCCGCGATATCGGAAGCATACAGCAGAAACGCCGGTTCATCGTTCAGATAGATTCTGAACTTCCGGCCGCGCCCTTTTACAGGCTCCATGCGTGTAATCTGCATTCTCCGGCTCCCTTACACTCCCGTGCCTGTCTGATTTGTTCCGGAAGCGGAAGCTTCCTCATGAGAATCCTCCTTCGTGATCAGGCCGTACGCCTCGCGGACCTTATGGTCGATTTCCTCCATAAATTCCGGATGGGATGCCAGATACGCCTTGGTGTTCTCACGTCCCTGTCCGATTTTTTCCCCGTTGTAGGCATACCAGGCTCCGCTTTTGCTGACAATGTTCAGGTTGGCGGCCAGATCCAGCACGTCCCCCTCCCGGGAAATGCCTTTTCCGAACATGATATCAAACTCTGCTTCCCTGAAAGGAGGCGCCACCTTGTTCTTAACCACTTTGATCCGGGTACGGTTTCCGATTACCTCGCCGGACTGCTTGATCGATTCAATCCTTCGGACATCCAGTCGGATGGAGGCATAGAATTTCAGAGCGCGTCCGCCGGTTGTCGTCTCCGGATTGCCGAACATGACACCGACTTTTTCACGCAGCTGATTGATAAACACCACAATACAGTTGGACTTGCTGATGACACCCGTCAGTTTTCTCAGGGCCTGGGACATCAGTCTTGCCTGCAGGCCTACATGTGCATCTCCCATGTCCCCGTCTATTTCAGCTTTCGGAACCAGGGCTGCCACCGAATCTACAATGATAATGTCCACAGCGCCGGAGCGGACCATGGTTTCCGTGATATCCAGAGCCTGTTCTCCGTTGTCCGGCTGTGAGATATAAAGATTGTCAATATCCACGCCGATGCTTCTGGCATAGGTCGGATCCAGTGCATGCTCCGCGTCAATGAAGCCGGCAATCCCGCCGCGCTTCTGAACCTCTGCCACCATGTGCAGGGCTACCGTCGTTTTGCCGCTTGATTCCGGTCCGTAAATCTCAATAATCCTTCCCTTGGGAATGCCTCCGACCCCCAGGGCAATGTCCAGGCTCAGTGAGCCCGTCGGCATTACTTCCACATTCATGCTGGTTCCCGAATCCCCCAGCCGCATGACGGAGCCCTTGCCATACTGTTTTTCTATCTGTGAAAGCGCTGCATCCAGTGCCTTCTGTCTTTCATCACCAGCCATCGAAAATCTCCTTCTTGTAATCGAACTTATGTTCGTATCTGTTCCTATACTACCTCTCCATCCCCCGTCTGTCAAGAAAAAATAACAGTTCCTGATTCACACAGGCATGATCGGTTTGCTGCCTTTTGGCTTTTGTCTCATCAATATTATATTATCACATAGTGTATATAAAATAAACTATTATATTTATTTAATTATTCTATAAATATCATGAAACATTATAATGAACATGAGCATCATCAGGAACATCAGACCGGCGAGGTTTATCCGGCCTTCAATTTCCGGTTTCATCTTCCTGCGGGTGACGGCTTCGATCAGAAGGAAAACAATGCGTCCGCCGTCCAGGGCCGGGAAAGGCAGAAGATTCATGACTCCCAGGTTGGCCGTCAGCAAAATTCCGATATTCAGCATGTTTGCCACAACGTAGAAAGCGCCATCCTGCCGGCTCTCCTCGTATGTCTCGCCGATTGCACTGACAACGCCGACCGGACCGGCCATATCATCCAGCGTAACACCGCCGGAAAACAGCATTCCCAGGCTGTTCCAAGTGGTCGTGATCCAGTACCCGACCTCGTAATAGCTGTATTTTATCAGCTCGGAAAAGCCGACCTTATAGTTTTTTCCTCCCCGGATCCCGAGAACGTATTTTCCCTGTCCGTTATCCTCCGGTGTCACAAGCGCGGTTTTCTTTTCACCGTCATGGATCCAGGAAACCTCCAGGGAGCCGCCGGAGGACATTTTTTGCTGGTGGAAGGAAATATAATTGACAATATCGCTGTACAGATGAATATGCTTTCCATCGATTTCGGTAATCACATCTCCTGCCTGCATCCCGGCCTGCTGTGCTCCGCCGCCTTCGGAAACAGAAGATACCACCGGTTTGTCGATTCCAACCATCGCAATCAGTATGGCTGACAAAAGAAAGGCCAGAATAAAGTTAAAGACCGGACCGGCCGCCACCACGCTCATTCTCTGCCATACATTTTTGCTGTTAAACGTACCTTCCCCCGGAAGGAATTCGATCTTCTCCTCTTCCTCCTCGTATGCGCCCTCCATGCCGGAAAATTCTCCTGCCATCTGGCAGGAGCCGCCGAAAGGAAGGACCTTCCAGCTGTACCGGGTGAGGCCGTGTGTAAAGCTTACAATCCGGGGCCCCATACCCATGCTGAATTCAATAACTTTGATATGGTTCGCCTTCGCCAGCAGAAAATGCCCGAGCTCATGAAAAAATATGATGAAACTAAAAATAAAAATGGCAATGATAATGCTCACAGGACTCAATTCACCACCTGCTTTCGATATATTCCCGCACAGCTTTTTCTGTGTCGAGGATCTGGCCAACATCCGGGTGACTGATCATGCTGTGGGCATCCATGCACGCACGAATGATGCGGTAAATATCCGTAAATTTAATGCGTCTGTCCAGAAACTTTCCTACCGCCGCCTCATTGGCGGCGTTGAACACAACCGGCATGGAACCGCCTGCCCTCAGTGCCTCATAGGCATAGGCCAGCGCCGGAAATGTTTCCATATCCGGGTTTTCGAACGTAATTTTCCCGAGCTTTGCCCAGTCGATCCGCTCTGTTTTCATGTCTTTTCGCTGCGGATAAAACAGTGCATACTGAATCGGGAGTTTCATATCCGGCATGCCCAGCTGTGCAATCACCGCGCCGTCCACAAACTGTACCATGGAATGAATGATGCTCTGAGGCTGAACAACTACCTGTATCCGGTCCGGATTCACATCATACAGCCATTTTACTTCCATCACTTCCAGCCCCTTGTTGGCAAGGCTTGCGGAATCAATGGTAATTTTCTTTCCCATATTCCAGGTTGGATGCCGGAGGGCGTCATCCGGTGTTACCTTTTCAAGCTGCTCCCACGTGAAGCCGCGAAACGGCCCTCCCGAGCAGGTAAGCAGAATTTTTTCAACGGCGCCTGTGTCCTCCCCGTTCAGTGCCTGAAATATGGCGGAATGTTCACTGTCCACCGGAAGAATCCGGACACCTTTTTTTCTGGCCAGCGGCATAATGATATGGCCTGCGGTTACCAGCGTTTCCTTGTTTGCCAGAGCGATGTCCTTGCCTGCCTCGATCGCCGCGATTGTCGGCCGGATGCCGATCATACCCACAATGGCTGTCACCAGAATTTCGCTTTCCGGCTGGGAAGCGGTCTCCATCAGCCCGTCCATGCCGCACGTGACCCGGATATCCGTGTCGCGGAGGCGGACCTTCAGATCCGCCGCATCCTTCTCGGAGGCCGCCGATACCAGCATCGGTCTGAATTCACGTGCCTGCTTCTCCAGCATGCCGATCCGGCGTCCGCAGGAAAGTGCTGTCACCCTCAGCTCCGGATTTGCCCGTACCACATCCAGCGTCTGTGTCCCGATCGAGCCGGTCGAACCCAATATCGCAATATTTTTCATATGACACCTCACATCCTTTATATCCTGTAAGTACAGAAAGGCTGCTTTCCGGGCAGCCTCTCACGAACGATGTCTGAATAATCCTGCAGACACATCAGCGTCCTCCTGCCGGTCCGGAAACTACAGCAGAATCCTTGCCAGAAAATAAATGATCGGTGCGGTAAAAATAACACTGTCGAAACGGTCAAGTATCCCGCCGTGGCCCGGAATCAGATTCCCATAATCCTTGATGTTATGGTTGCGCTTGATGGCGGAGGCTCCGAGATCCCCAATCATGGAGATCAGTCCTCCGCAGCCGCAGATCAGCGCATATTCGCCGACCGGCGCCCCTTCCGGGAATACATGGAAAGCATCCAGCACCAGGGCATAAACCGCACCGATCAAAGCTGCGCCGGCCACGCCGCCGATGCCGCCTTCGATTGTCTTTTTCGGACTCAGAACCGGCGCCATCTTATGTTTTCCAACAGCCCGGCCGGTCAGATAAGCACAGGTGTCACAGCCCCAGGAACTTCCGAGGATCAGCCATACGGCATACTTTCCGCCGTCCAGGCTGCGGGTTCGCACGACGCAGGAAAGCATGACGGCTGCATAGAAGATAGCAAAAAACGCCGCCATCGTCTGTTCCGCCTTGTACCGCGGGAAGGTCAGCACGTAAACGGCCATCAGCGCAATGAGGGTAAATGCAAGTTCGATCAGCGCGAATTCATCTTTATTAAAATAAACCAGAAAATAATAGACCACAGCTCCGATGAAGCCGGTTATGGCGAGCGGAGAATATTTTGTGTCCGTCACATTCATCACTCTGTACAGCTCGAACATACCGATTAAAGAAACGACCAGCATGGTAAAGAACAGTATAGGTCCTCCGCATACAAATGTGATCAGCGCGATCGCCATCAGAACGGCACCGCTGATTGCCCTTGTTTTGAACATAGTTACTTATCCCCCTTCACACCGCCGAACCGGCGGTCTCTTAAATTATAAGCCCGGATGGCTTCCTCCAGCTGTTCTTTATGAAACGCCGGCCACGGAACGTCCGTAAAATAAAGTTCCGTGTACGCCAGCTGCCAGAGCAGATAGTTGGAAAGGCGCTGTTCCCCGCTGGTTCGGATCAGAAGATCCGGATCCGGAATGTCCGCCGTATCAAGGTATGAACGGATCGTATCCTCGGTAATATCCTCCGGTTCTATCCTGCCGGACTTTACATCAGCTGCCATGCGGCGCATACCGCGCGTAATTTCATCCCGGCTTCCGTAGTTCAGCGCCAGCTGAAAATTCAGCCCCGTATTGTTCTTCGAACTTTCCTCCAGCGCCCGGATGCTGTCCTGCAGATCCTGTGTGAACGCTGTCGGATCCCCGATGACGCGGACTTTCATATTGTTTTTCCGTGCGCGCTCGATGCTTGTTTTCATGTACTGATGGAAAAGCTTCATCAGAGAACCCACTTCGTCCCGGGATCTCTTCCAGTTTTCCGTTGAAAAAAGGTACACCGTCAGGTATTTGATTCCCAGATCCCACGCATCTTCCGTAATCTGCTCGAGATTGCGGGCTCCGATTACATGCCCGTAATTTCTCGGCATTCCCTTGCTTTTCGCCCATCTTCCATTGCCATCCAGGATAATCGCCACATGTTCCGGTACATTCATCGCCGGGCCCCCTTTCTGATAAACCTGTGGTGCTGGGGCAACAGGTCCTTTGCCCCGGCATCATGCCGTGAATTGATCCGCCTCTGCCGAAAAAAGCCCCGCCTTGGGCGGGGCCTTAGGTCATACGGTCATGATCTCCTTGATTTTATCTTCGACAGCTTTATCGATTTTTTTGATATGCTCATCGGTTTCCTTCTGAATCGTATCCTGAAGATCCTTGATTTCATCTTCGGAAACTTCCTCCGATTTCTCAAGTTTTTTCAGCATATCATTGGCATCGCGGCGGATATTGCGGGTCGCAACCCTGGCAGCTTCGCCTTTTTTGCGGATATCTTTGGAAAGGTCCTTTCTTCTTTCCTCGGTAAGTTCCGGAAAGATCAGGCGAATGACCTTACCGTCGTTGGTCGGGTTGATGCCGATGTCCGACATATTGATCGCCTTCTCGATTTTCTTCAGCATGGATGCTTCCCAGGGCTGAATCTGAATGATTCTTGCCTCCGGAACGGTTACGTTCGCCACCTGATTAAGCGGCGTCTGCGAACCATAGTAATCCACCGTAATTCTCTTCAGCACACCCGGATTAGCCCGTCCGGCGCGGATGGTGGAAAATTCGTCCAGCATATTTTCGTAAGTTTTTGTCATCTTCTCCGGATAAATTTTAATTCGTTCATCCATTGTACAGAGCCCTCCTGCCCCAGTGTATTCTGTTTTGTTATACCTTTTTGCCTTTATACCGTAACCTTTGTTCCTGTAAAATGACCATCCACCGTATCGACAATGCTGTTTTCCTCATTCAGCCCGAACACCAGCATGGGCATTTTATTTTCCATGCACAGGATGGAAGCGGTCATGTCGACAACACCCAGCTTTCGGTCAATCACTTCCCGGATGGAAATCTCATCGAACTTCTTCGCGTCCGGATGATCCTTCGGATCAGAATCGTAAACACCATCAATTGATTTTGCCAGCAAAATGACATCCGCCTCAATTTCAATGGCGCGAAGTACGGTCGCTGTGTCCGTCGAGAAGTACGGATGACCGGTGCCCCCGGCAAAGAACACAACCGTGCCTTTTTTCAGAAGATCCACGGCGTCGTCTTTTGAAAACAGATGAGAAACTCCGCCGCACTCAAACGGTGTCATAACCTCTGTTGATAACCCGACGCTGCGGAATATTTCCGATACATAAATGCAGTTCATAACCGTGGCAAGCATGCCGATCTGATCCGCTTTTACACGGTCAATATTCCTGCTGGAGCGCCCACGCCAGAAGTTTCCGCCGCCGATCACGATCCCGATTTCAATTCCCTTTTCGTTCAGTTTCTTTACCTGAGCGGCTACGGCCAGAACCGTAGGTTCGTCAAATCCTGTTTTCTTATTTCCTGCGAGTGCTTCGCCGCTTAATTTAAGCAGAACCCGTTTCATTTCCTTTCACCTCGTCTACTCTGACCGGCTTTTTCGGTTATACTTTCATCTTCTTTATACCCGCCGTCAGCCGAAATTATTATACCATAAGGCATATTAAAATACCACCTGATGATATGAGTGTCAAAAGTACCTTTTGCCACTCATTTATGATTAGATCGTCTGAAAATCGTCCCTGTCTCTGTGCAGATTTGAAAACCACTGCCGCAGTTTCCCGATCAGCAGACTTAAGTACCGCAGGATCGGTTCCGCCGCCAGCGCAAACAGGACCAGAAGCATCGCACTTCTTCCGGACAGCGCCGTTATGGCAAATATATTGTTCATGAATGTCATGCAGAACAGCAGGGCCAGCAGCAGGCATACATACAGAATGCGGTGAAATTTTGTCATGGGGCTCATGATCCTGTACAGAATCATGAAGCCTACCACTGCCATCAGGATGGTGCAGCTGGTGGACATATCACTTTTTCCGACATTAAATTCATTGCAGAATACCACAAGCCCGCTGATGGTCAGAAAATCCGTCAGTCCGGCCGGAAGTGCCCGGAACATGACATTGCTCATGAAATGTCCGCGGATAATATCGCGGTTTGATTCCAGGGACAGCATGAAAGCCGGGATGCCGATCGTAAAGGCGCTGATGAGCGAAATCTGAGACGGCTCCAGCGGATAGTTCAGGTTGAATATAATGGTAAAAATGCTCATCAGAAGCGAGAAGATATTTTTTACCAGGAACAGGCTGGCTGTTCTTTCTATATTATTGACAACCCGGCGGCCTTCCATAACAACCGAAGGCATTCTGGAAAAATCCGACTCCATCAGCACCATCTGGGCTGCACGCTCCGCCGCCTCGCTTCCGGATGCCATGGCTATGGAACAGTCCGCATCCCTGAGAGCCAGAACGTCGTTTACACCGTCGCCCGTCATGGCAACCGTATGTCCCTTTTTCTTCAGTGCCGCAATCAGCGCCCGCTTCTGCTGCGGTGTCACGCGGCCAAAGACCGTATATTTTTCGCAGGCGTCCTCCAGTTCGTCGTCCCTCAGCGTGGAGGCATCAATAAATTTATCCGCGTCCTTCACGCTGGCCTCGCGGGCTGCACGGGATACCGTAGCAGGATTATCTCCGGAGATGACCTTGATCGCCACCTTCTGTTTTTCAAAGTACCGGAAGGTTTCGGCAGCATTCTTGCGCACCGGGTTGGAAAGAAGGATCAGTCCCAGCGGCAGAACCGGCTGCGTCAGCTCGCCGCCTTCCGTTGCCTGACCGATGCGTCCGAATACCAGAACCCGATACCCCTTTCCCGCAAAATCCGATATTTCCTGCCGGTAAAGATCATAGTCAGAACGGAGAACAAATTCCGGGGCCCCGCAGACGTATGTATTTTCACCCACGACAATCCCGCTGTATTTGTAGACAGGTGAAAACGGGATCACCCGGTCTGCCGGACGATCCGAATTTTTCGTAAAGTAAGACTTTAGTGCCCGCATGGTCACATTATCATTATTCTGCACGGAAACAAAATCACCGATCAGCCGTGCAAGTTCATCCCCGGATAGTACGGGCTCTGTCCTCTGCCCGCTGCTCTCCGCCGGTTCGGAATCCGTTCCTGTCTCCCCGTGTTTTTTCAGAGGGATGATCCGGCTCACCTGCATGTCATTCTCGGTAATCGTTCCTGTCTTGTCGACACAGAGCACGTCAACGCGGGCGAGGGTTTCAATGGATTTCATGTTATGAACCAGCACCCGGTTATAGGCCAATCTTGCGGCGGATACCGCCATGGCTACGCTCGCCAGAAGATAAAGCCCTTCCGGGATCATGCCCAGAATGGCGGCCGCCGTGGAGATAACGGAGGAGCGTACCGTCATATGATTCACCGCATACTGCTGGTAAAACAGCAGTATCGCAATCGGGATAATGATAATTCCAACCGCCTTGACAAGCCGGTCCAGGGAACGGATCATTTCAGACTGTTCCCCTTTCTTTCTTGCCCTGACCTGCTGTGTCAGCCCGGCTGAGTATGAATCACTTCCAACCTTGTCGATTCGCGCTCTGCAGCTGCCGGAGACGATAAAACTGCCGGACAGCAGAGGATCTCCTGTTTTTTTTGTAATTTCATCTTCCTCACCGGTCAGGAGGGATTCATTTACGGATACTTCCCCTTCCTTTACAACCGCGTCCGCCGGAATCTGGCTGCCGGCCGTCAGGACAATAATGTCGTCCGGAACCAGGTCCTCACTTTTCAGGATATACCGGTGGCCGTCGCGGATCACCGTACTCTTGGGAACGGTCACGATGTTAAGCTGATCGAGGGTCTTCTTGGACTGCCATTCCTGAAAAATTCCGATCAGCGTATTGGCGGCGATAACCACCACAAAGCTCAGATCCTTATAGGAACGCACCGCCAGAAGGCATATGGCTATGATCAGAAAAATCAGGTTAAAGTACGTAAAGACATTCTCACGGACGATTTTGCCGAAAGTGACTTCATCCTTCTGCACCGAAGCATTCACGGCGCCAAGGCGCACCCGCTCCTTTACCTGTTCGCCGGTCAGTCCGGTTTCAGGGTCCGGGTCAGCACGCTCGAAGGTTTTCGGCATCTCCGGCTCCGGTCCGGGCTGCTGCGCCTTCGCTTCTGGCACCTTTGGCCCGGGCTGCTGCGCCTTCGTTTCTGGCACCTTTGGCCCGGGCTGCTGCGCCTTTGTTTCAGGCACCTTTGGCCCGGGCTGCTGCGCCTTCGCTTCTGGCATCTTTAGCCCGGGCTGCTGCGCCTTTGCAATTTCCGTCACCGAATCCTTTTGCGCCGGCTCTTTTTCCGGCAAATCCTTTTTGTTTTCGGAATTTTCCTTATCCTGTTCCTGTGCTTTATTTCTTCTGAATTTTAAGAACAATACCGATCTCCTACTATGGTTTTACGTCTCACTGAACATTGCAGATGATCATACGCAGTTTTCCGTTCTTATCCGGCGGAATAGAATTCATCCACTCGAATCTGAACTTAAACGGCCGCTTAAATATCTTATTCAGATTTGTTTCCAGATAGTTTTCAATTTCTTCCCGGCTCATCTGCGCCTTATCATCGCGTACAATCTGAACATGAATCAGCTCATAGGTTTCCTCGATAAAACGAATCTGAAGTATATCGCTGCAGTGAGCGATCACCGGCGTCACCTCGAAGAAACTGGTCACTTCCCCGTTTTCATAGCGAAAATAATCATTCATTCTTCCCTGGACACTGGTAATAAAGCGTACCCCGTTTTCCACGCGGCAGGTACCCTTGTCGCCGATCGAATAATTGATCAGGGGAAGATCCGTCTTATAAAGCGGTGTGATTACAATCCGTCCCTCATTGGCAAGGCGGCCTTCATCGTCAATGATATTAACCACGAAGGAGTCGTTGTGAATAATATATTCATCGGTTCCCGGCAGGCGGATCATGCAGGCGCCGGTCTCGGCACTGCCGTAGGAATCAACGATACCCGGTCCCAGGATTTTTATAAACAGCCGGCGGGTATTCTCGTCAACCTTTTCGCTGATCGGATCATAGAACTTCGGATGGAAAATTTCCTTTCCGGTACGATTGCTGTAGAGAACAATCCGCATCAGTTCCGTCTTGTTCATATACAGCCAGTCGGGCTTATACTCGTTAATCCGGTCGATGACCTCTTCCTCCGGCGCATACTGATCGACAAATTCCCTTCTCAGAATACCGAATTTCTGAATGAACCCATCCGGACCGCCCGGGTTGGGATCATGCATATTGATGCGGCTCATGGTCCTGCCGAAAAACGGATTGTACCCGGCTGTCATCATAACGCGAAGCCAGTTGGCCTTCATATACGCCTTTTCACGCGGCGAGAAAAGAATCGTCAGCGGTTTCCCTGTCGAACCGCTGGTTGTATCCTGAAACCAGCCCTTGTACTCCGGTTTATCCTTCAGATAATTCATCCATTCCCGCAGCTCATCCTTCGTAATTACCGGCAGTTTTGCCAGATCATTGCCCGTTTTAATTTCCTCCGGATCGATTCCGGCTTCCTTAAAGCGCCGCTGATAGAAAGAATGATGAGATGCAATTTTCATCAGTCTCCGGACGCGTTTCTCCTGGGTTTCCATGATTTTTGAGTAATCACCGGTATATTTTCTGGTCATCCTGCCGAGATCCTCTATCATGTACAGCTGCATCCATTTTCGCTCGGTTTCTGCATTCATATTTTTCTCCGTAAATGTTAGTGTGCCGGGAGCGGAAAATTCCGTTCCCGGCCTTATCATACCTCTAATTACTGAATCATAATATCGATATTGGCAATGGCACGGTCAAGCGTGTCGGTTGCTTCCTTTAAGGTTCTGCCCTTCGTAATAATATGCCCGATACGGTCCGGGCCTACCTTAAATTTGCGGACATACTCCTCTACCCTATAGTCAAACTGGATATCGCAGATATTCTCATCCGGCTCATTATGATCAACAATACCCTTAATCACTCCATCCCGGTCGCTCATCAGAAGCTTGCTGGCGTTCGGAACAGCCTGGTCCAGCGGGAACACAGGGCGCTGTCCCAGCGCACACTCGATAATTTTTTCATAGTAATTAAAGCCATAGTAAATGGACACCAGTTCAGCCAGACAGGTAGCTCCGCTGCGCCCGCCGATCTCAAGTACATACGTCTTGTCATCTTTCATAATGAAGTCGCAGTTGATCGCGCAGTTATCAAGCTTCATGGCTCTGGTGGCGCGCTCTGTCTGGTCATAGACATCTTTGAGCTGTTCATCGGAAAGCTCGAAGGGTGCAAAATGACCGGCCGGCACTCCTGTGCTGCCCTGGGCACTCCTGTGCTGCCCTGGAATACATAGTCGCCGTGCGGAAGTACGAACTGAAGCCTGCCGTTGTAAATAAATGCCTGCGCCCCAAACTCACTGCCGACAATAAACTCCTCAACGATATAATAATCCTTGCGCGTAGCTGCCCTGGCCGCCGCGATTGCCGCGGGTATTTCATCCGGAGCGGTTACCTTGGTAATGCCGCGGCTGCCGGAGGAATCGACCGTTTTGAAGATCAGCGGATAATTCAGGCCTTCCAGCATATCATTGACATTCTCGCTGAAGAATACCTTGCGGTATCTGGCTGTGCGCACGCCATTGGCCTCATACGCTTCTTTCATCAGATATTTGTTTACAGCTACCTGTGCCGCCTCGTAGGAGATGCCTGAAAGTCCAAGCTCATCATTCACACGTCCGATGGTGATAACAGCCACATCCGTGCCGGCCGTCACAATCCCGTCAATTTTACGGCGTCTTGCCTCCGCAAGAACGGCATCCACATCCACCGTGCTGATATGACATACCTCGTCGGCGACCCCGAATCCGGGATAATTGCCGGGGATACTTACCGCAATCGTATGAATCCCCATCTTCCTGGCTGTTTTAATCAGCGGGACCTGATAGATGCCCGCTCCCATAATCATCAGTGTTTTCATTTCCCCCTCCTTACTGCTGCCGTTATATACTTTATGATATGAGTGTCAAAAGTACCTTTTGCCACTCATTTATGATTACGCGTGGTTTCGTTGCTCCGCAACTCACACCACGCTGCCACATTCGGCATTCTTTCGCGCCACTTCATGCCTCATGTAGGGCGTGTCAATAAGTCCTGCCACCACTCGCATGCAAGCATGCGTGGCGGCGGACTTTTGACACTGTAATCACTTTATTATTAAATTGTCTGTTATTTTTTCTGTTTTCTTCTCGGTCCGCTTTATTCCCGTTTTATTCCCTTTTCATCCCGGTCCGGTTTATTCCTCCGGTTTTTCTCCATTTCCGTCTGTACTTTTCAGAACATAGATGCTTCCGTCCGGTGTCTCAATGTAAGGCTGTCTGCCGTGTTCATTGATTCTGCGGACAACAAACTGGGGATTATTATTGATACCCAGGAAAATTCTTCCAATATACTCGCCGATCAGGCCTTCAAACAGAAGAACAAGTCCTGCAAAGAAACAGATGGCTGCCATCAGGGACGGCCAGCCCAGCGTCGTCAGAGGATGGCGTATCTTATGAATAACAGCATACAAGCCGAGAATCAGTCCCAGCGCGGATGCGATGTACCCGCATACCGTTGCCGTATGCAGCGGAACAATAGAAAAACCCAGTATGTTTGACCACAGCTGAATTAGTTTCTTAAATGTATACCCCGATTTTCCCACTTCCCTCTCATAATGCTGAATGGGAACCGAAGCGATATTCTTTGTAATTCTCAGAAAGACTCCCTGCAGATGAGTAAATGAACTTGGATACTGGATCGCGTAGTCACGGACATAGCGCCTGATTGCCCAGAAGCTGGAGGTTTTCATAGACTTCGGCTTTTTAAGCAAAATCCGGGTTGTCATGTAATTGACATAGCTTCCGAAGCTGCGGAACCGGCTTTCTTTCTTCTTCTCATAATATCCGTAAACGATATCATACCCCTCTTCCATCTTTCCCAGAATCTTCGGAATTTCGGAAGGGCGGGTCTGCATATCATCGTCCATGGCGATAATCACATCGCCCTTTGTATAATGAAGCGCCGCCAGGACCGCATTATGCTGCCCCGCATTTCTGGCAAGCTCAATCACCCGTACGTTGTCATAATCTTTTACGAGAGAACGCAGGGCACGAACGGTCTTCCCTTCATCCGGGGAACAGTCATCCACAAGTACAAACTCTGCCTCTCCCCTGTCCATCTTTCTGAACTGTTCCTGCGTCATCTCCACCACCCTGCGGATGGTAAGGCTGGAACAGTAGCAGGGAATTACAACCGAATAAAGCATGATTACCTCCAATTATAACAGATATCTTTCTATCCGGCATAAGAAATGTTTTATTGAAATGAGGGCGGTCATCCGGCGCACCGCCGCCGTAATATTACAATTCTATTACCTTTATGTATCATTTTTTAATCTTAGCCCATTTCTCCCATCTTGTACAGAATTAAATGAAGATGCCATGGCAACTAATTCTTAAGAAACATGAAACTTGACACTGTCAGGGATCCCATCTTAGAATGATAATGAATTAAAAAAATTCAGTATGAATGTATTCAATAAATATCTGGGGAGACTGTAATGATCATTGTCCGGAATTTAAAACTTAAAAATCATTTTCTGCGGTTACTTTTTTTAACACTTTTCGTTCTGATGCTTTTCCCTGGCCGTGCACTGGCTTCCAATACACCGGGCAGGGTCAGCCGTCTGACGGCAAAAGCTTCGGAAAGTCAGGTTGTTCTCCGATGGAAAAAGGTTAACAATGCGTCCGGTTATTACATCTACCGCAGCACCGGAGATTCGGCGCAAATCAAGAAGATCGCCACCGTCAAAGGCGGCAGCCGTACGTCCTATACGAATAAAAAGCTGAAGAATAATGTTGTTTACACTTATTATATTGCTGCTTACCGGAAAACAGGGCGCAGAACTTATATGGGTGATAAATCAAAGCCGGTCCGTTCCAAACCCAGGGTGATCACCCCTTCCGTCCCTGCTCTTAAGATTTTCGGAAACAACAGCGGCAGTGTTTCTTTAGCCTGGGGCAAATCATCGAAGGCCACCGGTTATCAGGTTCTCTATAAAAACGGAAATTCTTATCAGATCATCGGAAAAGTGAAAAACAGCACGAACAAGAAGTCTTTCAGCTATACTGTAGGAAAACTGACCAACGGTCAGACCTATGACTTCGTACTGCGTGCTTATCGAACCGTCGGCGGAGTAACTGCCTACAGCAATATTTCCAACAAGGTTACCGGCAGACCCGCTGAAAAATCCGCTGCGGCTTCCGCGGTCCACGGTGCCTACTATACCGTTCAGGCAAGGTCCAACATTCCCGGAACTCCCATCCGGAAGGGTGCAAAAGCGCTGATGATCTCCGGTGCTCCCAATACTTCTACCGCTACCTTGCAGTACAAAGGAAAAACATACAGCCGTATTTCCACTTCCAAAATCAAAATTCTGAGCTATAGCCTGAATGGGAAAAAGGTGTATTCGAAGTCTCAGGCGGAAGCCTATGTAAATTACAAGGGATATTCCAGCACAACAAAGTATCTGGTTTGGATTAATCTGTATACGCAGAGAATTTACATATTCAGGGGCAGACAGTATAACTGGAAACTGTACAAAACATCCACCTGTTCGACGGGTCTTCTGCGCAGCCGGCAGCCGGACGGAAGTATTCAGTTCAGCTATACCAAAAATGGGGTGGCAAAAATAAGCTGCAAGGAATATGAAGCGGAATTTGTGGACTGTTATGGCCGGTGGGTGACTTATTTCTGGGGATACAAAGCCTATGCCATCCATACGTGGGTGATGCAGCTGGGCACCTCCAATACCAAAATCGGTCCGGTCCGTTTCGGTGCGCCTGCCTCCCAGGGCTGTGCCCGTGTTCCGGATGCTTTTGCACAGTGGGTTTACAAGTACATACCAATCGGTACAACTTCTGTGGTTTACTGATAGCGGTGCCTTCAAAATACATAAAACAAGCAGGCGGGTCTGTGCTGTTTCCGAAGGAAGCGGCACAGATCCGCCTTTTTTCATTCTTGACACCTCCACAGCCTTTCGCTAGTATTATTACATATCTATGTTCCCAGGAGGGAGGGTGCCATGAAAAATGTTTATTTGAAAAAGAATCTGTTTCTGCTGACGGCGGTGCTCCTGCTGCTTTTCTGTTTTCCAGTCCGCTCACAGGCTGCCTCCTTCACTCCCGGCCGGGTCGCTTCGGTCCGGGCCTCCGGCGGTGAAAGTCAGGCGGTGCTCAAATGGAAAAAAGTAAAGAATGCCGGCGGCTATTTCATTTACATGCAAAATGGCGCGGCCTTCAAACTGAAAGCCACGGTAAGAGGAGGCAATACAACCAGCTGTACATTGAAAAAGCTTGTCAATAATAAAACCTATACCTTCTGCGTTGCGGCATTTTGCAAAAAGGGCAGTAAAACGTATGCTGGAATTATGTCTGCGCCTGTTAAGGTTACCCCGAGGGTAAAGTCCCCTTCTGCCCCGCACCTGAAGCTCTACGAAAATAACAGCGGAAGTGTTACTTTAAGCTGGGGCAGGGTCAGGAATGCGTCCGGATATGAAGTGCTGGTAAAACAGGAAGATAAGTATATTTCCTGCGGCGCCAAAAAATATTCCTCCAGAACGTCTGTGTGCAGGTATACGGTCGGAGGGCTGACCAACGGCCAGACATACTCTTTTGCTGTACGTTCCTTCCGCAGTGTCGGCGGTATCAAGGCATACAGCAACCTGTCCAATTTAGTCACCGGGAAACCGCAGCCGGCGCCTGCCGTGTCCGCCACAAAGGCAGGTTCTGATAAGGGTGTTCACGGAGCTTACTATAATGCTTATGCCCGGAAGAATATTCCCGGCACTCCGATCCGAAAGGGTAAGAAGGTCGTTGTTGTAGACGGTTCACGGGAAACCAGATACGTTTCTCTTCGCTATAATAATGTGATTTACGCCAATATTCCCAGAAGTCTGGTTCGGATAACCAGTTTTAAGTTAAACGGGCATCTGAAATATTCAGCCCAGCAGGCTGAAAATTATGTCAACAGCAAGGGATATTCAAGCAAAACGAATTATCTTCTCTGGGTCAGCATTTATACCCAGCGCCTCTATGTGTTCAAGGGAAGTCAGTATCGCTGGAAACTGGTGAAAACATCTTCCTGTGCCACCGGACTGTATAATCACTGGACCCGCCCCTGCGTCTCAGAAATTCGTTCCAAGGCATACATCGGGAACTGGTCGGGAAGTTACAGCAAATGGTGCACATGGTTTCAGGGTTACCGTGCCCGCGCCATTCATTCGTGGCTGTATGCTTATGGAACCAACAGTAAGATCATGCCGGAATGGTATGGTTCCCCTGCTTCTCAGGGCTGTGTTCGTGTTCCAAACGGAATGGCGAAATGGGTCTACAATACCCTTCCGTACCACACGACATCCGTAACCTATTAACCGGGTGCCTGCATTTTTCCATGATCGGGAAGGCAGCGCACGGCTGCAAGTCATCGGCTGTCCTCACCGGCAGCCGATGTTCTTCTGTCAGAAGTTCTGAATAAAGGAGGAACTCTCATTGATCCAGGATATCTATCCCTATCATTACGATGTTGCCTACACCCCTTCCTCTCCTTCCGGACCGGATTTTGTCTATATATTTCCTGAAGAGAACCGTGTTTTGCTGAAATCCGACGGAACGACCTTCCGGTACAAAGAAGTAAGGGAATTTTTTCCGCAGGAATGTTTCCGCTATCTGTTCCGTATCAGTGAACGTTCTTTTTTCTGGATGGATTCGGAAACCCGCGGTCCGGGAAGCTCCAGTGCCGCGGATTACCGGTCTCTTCCCGGGAATCCTGTCCTTGTCCCGCTCGGGAACCTTCGGCAGGAGCACACGGTTCTGACCGCCTTTGAGGGTTATACCGCCGCTCATCTGATATCATGGTACCGCAGCAGCCGGTTCTGCGGCAGATGCGGTACGCGAATGATCGACGGTTCTGACGAGCGTAAGCTCGTATGCCCGCACTGCGGCAATATTTTATACCCCCGGATTAACCCTTCCGTCATTGTTGCTGTCTATGACGGCGACCGGCTGTTGATGACGCGGTATGCCGGGCGAAAGGTTCGCTGGTATGTACTGGTGGCCGGATTTATTGAAATAGGAGAAAGCGCCGAGGATACGGTGAAGCGTGAAGTGATGGAGGAAACCGGTGTCCATGTGAAAAACATCCGCTATTTCGGTTCACAGCCCTGGGGAATACCAGGGAACCTGACACTCGGCTATACCGCCCAGCTCGACGGAAGCGACGCACTGACCATCCAGAAGGATGAACTTTCCGATGGAAAATGGTTTCACCGTGAGGACGTCCCCGTCCGCGAAAACGACGATCTTTCCATTACCACGGCTATGGTCCGCGCTTTTAAGGAAGGTAAATTCTGAGGAGAGCCTGCACCTGAAAAATCATGCCGGCATGTGAGAAATCACGCTGTGGAAAATCTACTTATCTCTGATTCTGCCTTTTTCATTTTCCAGAACCTTATCTAAAAGTCCTATCGCCGCCTCGGACGCAGCCTCATACTTATCCGTCCGGCCGATTTCGGTTACATTTGTATAGCCTGCCTCACACAGAAGATTTGCCGCCT
The DNA here is from genome assembly GCA_900318615.1 of uncultured Eubacteriales bacterium. Classification (GTDB taxonomy): domain Bacteria; phylum Bacillota; class Clostridia; order Lachnospirales; family Lachnospiraceae; genus Merdiplasma. The sequence goes on along the minus strand of ONLK01000010.1, from coordinate 23,823 downwards.
TCCGGCTTTGCGTTCCATCCGACGAACAGACATAAATCATCTGCGTCTTATCCTCCAGATGGTCCGACGCATACTGCTTAAGTTCATCATACGGAACGCTGATGGAGGAAGGAATATGGTAATCCTTATACTCCTCCTCGCTGCTCACATCAATAAGAACGTAGTCCTTTTCATATTTCATGTACTTTACGGCCTGCTCCATGGTAATCTGCTCATAGCCCAGGTTCTTATCTGATTTAAAAGACCTGCGAAAAAGAAGGAAAACCGTGAAAACCCCGATCAGTCCCATGCAGATCAGAAGAATCAATTTTGATTTCTGAGAATGCTTCATGACTGCTCCTTTTTACGGTCAGATATAATACATATCGGCAGCTTCCATCTGGTTCTGAATGTAATCATCGGCCAGATCCTTCAGTGTAATCGAAGTAAAAACATCATCAAGCTGCTTATTCACCCGGTCGAGAAGCTTCCTCTGGATGGTTTCTGTGATGCCGCTGATGCAGCTTCCGGCAGGAGTAACTTCCTTTTCCACAGAATAAGAGCCGTCCAGCGCCAGCACAATCTGAGCCACCGTAATGTCCTCCGGCCTTTTATTGAGAGAATATCCACCCTGCGGTCCCTTGATACTCTTAACAATCCCGGCCCTCCGGAGAGCCGCAAAAACCTGCTCCAGATACTGTGCGGAAATACCGTTCCGGTCAGCAATTGCATTCAGCGCCATATGCTCATTTTTAGAATTCACTGTCAAATCAAGGAGAGCCCTCAGTCCATACCTGCTTTTCTTGGAAAGAATCATATCAACCGCCTCACCCAATCATTATAATATCACTTTGTTTTGTATGTTTTATTATGACACTCGGAAGCAGCTTTGCTGCTTCCGAATACCCGTATTCCGCTTCGCGGAATTTACACCGGCTTATATTCTATGATAGGAGTGTCAAAAGTACCTTTTGCCACTCATTTATGATTACGCGTGGCTTCGCTGCTTCGCAGCTCCCACCACACGCATGCAAGCATGCGTGGTGGCGGACTTTTGACACTGTAATCATTCTATTTATCCATAAAAACAGCCGGAGGCTGTTTTTTCCGGCTCCGGCTGTATGATCATGGCTTTTCCTGTCAGGATTTGCTGTTCTTTATTCAGTTCTGAAAAAGCGGTGTTGAATAGTAGCGGTCACCGCTGTCCGGAAGCAGGACGACTATGGTTTTTCCTTTGTTTTCCGGACGTTTTGCTAGTTCTACTGCTGCCTGGAATGCCGCTCCGGAGGAAATGCCAACCAGAACGCCTTCCTTCTTTGCAATCAGCTTTGAGGCAGCAAAGGCATCCTCATTCTCAATCGTTATAATTTCATCGTAGATCTTTGTATTCAGAACTTCCGGCACAAAACCGGCCCCGATGCCCTGGATCTTATGCGGACCGCCATGTCCCTGGGAAAGTACCGGTGACGTTGCCGGCTCGACCGCCGCAACCTTCACCTGCGGGTTCTTTTCCTTCAAATACTCACCGACACCCGTCAGTGTCCCGCCTGTTCCCACGCCGGCTACGAAATAATCAACCTTTCCGTCCGTATCGTTCCAGATTTCCGGACCGGTGGTCGCCTTGTGCGCGGCCGGATTGGCCGGATTAACAAACTGTCCCGGGATAAAGCTGTTCGGAATTTCCTTCGACAGCTCTTCGGCTTTCGCAATGGCGCCCTTCATGCCTTTGGCTCCTTCTGTAAGTACGATTTCTGCGCCATAAGCTTTCAGAATGTTTCTGCGCTCCACGCTCATAGTTTCCGGCATGGTCAGGATAATCCGGTATCCCTTGACAGCTGCAATGCTCGCCAGACCAATACCGGTGTTTCCGCTTGTAGGCTCAATAATAGTATAGCCTTCCTTCAGCAGACCTTTTTCCTCGGCATCCTCGATCATAGCTCTGGCAATGCGATCCTTCACACTTCCGGCCGGATTAAAATACTCCAGCTTCATCAGAATGGTCGCCTCAAGGCCAAGTTCCTTTTCAATATTTACAGCTTCTACCAGCGGTGTATTTCCAATCAGTCCTAAAACGCCTTTATAAACCCTGCTCATTTTCTGCCTCCATACGTAAAACTCATCTAAAATGTATAAGTCATATAACTTATATATGTTTTATAGGTTATCTAGATTATAGACCGTACTTTCCCTTTTGTCAACACAAAAAAGCTGCTGCATTAAAAAAACTGCCGCGTTAAATGCGGCAGTTTCCCGATCGAAAATCCATGGTATTATTTTTTTACTTCTGTCTTTTCGGCTTTGACCTTCTCTGTTTCAGTCTTCGCTTCCTTCTTCTCTTCCTGCCGTTCCTGTTTCTCATTCTTAATTTCCCAGTGCAGCAGGATGGTCAGCGCGGCTCTCAGACCGATAATGCCGGCGGTCATCGCGATCTCGGACATATTCCGCAGAATAACCGTTCGCATAATCTCGCTTCCCAGCTTGAATTCAAGTCCCATAGCCAGACCTTCGGCCAGAACAAGGCGGGTATCCGGTTTCCGGTGAAAATAGTTGATCAGTGCCTTGACGCCTGTAACAGCAATGATCCCGACGCCGATGTACTCGAACATCAGAATCGCCAGCTCTGCAGTGTTGGTCAGGATCAGCTCCAGAACACCGGTTAAATCAGAAAAGCCTAACAGCATAGCCTTCCCCCTTTCAGGTTATACGTTGACAGGTTACACAAAAACCATATAGAACAATACCGCTACCAGACCGACGGCAAAAAGCGTAAGCCCGAAGGAGAAGCTTTCGACCACACTTTTCTGCACGGAGGATTCCTTCGAGTAGAAACGCTGGAAAGCAAAAATCTTGTACCGCTGCTCCAGTCTGGCCGGGCGGAATATTGTCTTTTTCAAAACATAAAGGATCGTATCTGTCAGTTTATCACAAATTCTGGAGAAAAATGTACCGATGGCCGGAAGAATAACCAAAATCAGCGGACGGTAAATCAGGTTCTCCAGATCCAGCCATTCCGGCCATGCACTGATATAGATCCGGTTTCCGTTTTCATCTGTCTTCATCAGCGCTGTACGGATCACTGCAAAATAAACGGCTGCTCCGATCGCCAGCGAAACGCACGCACCCTTGACGCAGGTCCAGGAAAAATAGCGGATATTCTCCTCCAGCTTTCCGGAATACAGGAACGGGGACGCCATATCCGCCAGTCTGTTCATGGTACGGTACGGGAACAGACCAAGAACCGGAAGAACCAGGGCAGAACAAAGCAGTACGAAGGCCGACTGGGCATTCATGTAATGATGGGTGCTCTCCTCCATCTTCTCCTGGTTGTACGGGTTCTTCTCGATAAACAGACACACGTACAATTTCAGCATGTACGCCAGCGTCAGACCGCCGGAGATCAGGAACAGCCATTCTGCCGTCTTGAACCCTGCGGTGACTCCATGGATATTCATGTACTCCACAATACTTTCATGCAGCAGCGTTTTGCTGATGTATCCGTTCCAGAACGGTACGCCTGCAATACCCAGAGCTCCCATCAGAAAGATGAAGTTAAGCATCGGCTTGTGACGTCCGAACCCGCGGATATCGTTCAGATTCAGCTTGTGAATATTCATGACAACCACGCCGGCACACATGAAAAGATCCAGCTTGATCAGCGAATGGTTGACCATATGCAGGAAAAGTCCGCGGCAGGCCAGCGCATTTTCGCTTCCCAGCAGGTTCATCATGCCGGCACCGGTCAGGATGAAACCGATCTGTGACAGAGACGAGCAGGCCAGGGTGCGCTTCAAATCGACGGAGAAAACCGCCAGCACGGCCCCCAGAACCATGGTGATCACGCCGATTACCAGAATGACCATGCCCCAGCGGGTATCGCCGTTCATGATATAGGCCCCGGTAATCAGAATACCATAAATACCGGCTTTTGTCAGGATGCCGGAAAGAAGTGCCGAGGCAGGCGCCGGCGCTACCGGATGTGTTTTCGGCAGCCAGAAATGAAGCGGAAAGGCACCGGCCTTGGCACCGAAGCCAAACAGCAGGCAGATGGCTGCCGCCCACATCCACCCGGAATTATGGCTGGCGGCACAGGCGTCCATCAGTTCATCCATGTTCAGCGTTCCAACACCGTGGTACAGAAGGAACAGCCCCATCAGCATCACCATGCCGCCGAGCACGCCGACGCACAGATAGGTGGCTGCGTTGCGCAGGGCAGCCGGACTTTCGTCATGCGCTACCATTACGTAGGAAGAGAGCGACATGATCTCAAAAAAGATATACGTAGTAAACAGATCCCCGGAAAGGAACACGCCCACGGTTGCTCCGAACGTAATCAGCGTAAAGAAATAGTAGCGGTTCCGGTTCCGGTAGCTTTGAAGATATTCTTTGGAAAAAATAGTGGTCATCATCCACATTAAAATGGCGATGCCGCTGTAGACGGCACGAAAACCGTCCATCTTCAGATAAATATCCATTCCGCAGATATCTGCTGCTTTCCAGGAAAATTCACTGCCGCCGGCGACTTTGATAAACAGCCAGACGATACAGACAAACTCCAGAATGGTTACAAAATCAGCAAAATAGCTGCGGGCTGCCTTGTTCCTCCGCCCGATCAGGTAACTGATCAGGGCGCCGATCATCGGCCAGATCACAAGAGCAAGCAGGATGCCATTGTTATTCATATTTTCAACCTCCTCCTCAGATCAGGCCGCTTCCAACCTGTGTAAAGAAGCTGACCAGCGGACCGGAAAACAGTCCGGACAGAACCATCAGGCAGCACAGAACCACCATGGGAACCGTCATGCACTTGCCCGCTTCATGAACATTTTCAAGAGAAGCTTCGTTAAAATTCTTTCCGGGAACGTACGCCGGGACGATGACCGTAAACTGATAAACAGCCGTCAGAATGGCGGAGATGATCAGCGCAATTACACCCAGCGGCGCAATGGAAAGAGAACTGTCCACGGCTGCTTTTGCCAGATACCACTTGCTGACGAAACCGCACAGTCCCGGCAGGCCCATCAGGGCTGCAGAACCGACGATAAAACAGCCGAATGTAACCGGCATCTTCTTTGCATAGCCGCGCATCTGGAAGATGTATTCTTTTCCGGTATGGCAGATGACAGCGCCGGCTCCGAAGAAAAGAACAATCTTCATAACGCCGTGAAACAGCATGTGTGCCAGCCCTCCGGTCAGCCCTTCCGGTGTCATCAGCGTTACACCGATCAGTATGTAGGAAAGGTTGCTGACGGTTGAGTAGGCCAGTCTTCTCTTCAGATGCTGCTCACGCACCGCCATGATGGAACCGAAAACGACAGTCCAGCAGGCAAACGAGAACACCACATACTGGGCCCATGAGCCCATAAGAATATCCGGTCCGAAGCCATAGTATGTAACTCTCATGATGGCGAACACGCCGGCCTTAACAACCGCTACCGCATGCAGCAGGGCGGTTACCGGAGTCGGGGCAACGCCGGCGGTCGGAAGCCAGCCGTGGAACGGCCATACGGCTGCTTTAACGCCAAACCCGAAGAAGGTAACTACGTACGCCGCCCGCAGCAGGTTCTCTCTTCCGGCGGTATTCACACCCTGAAGAACACCTCCGTATACAAAATCTGTCGTTCCGGCGGCATTCATCAGGATCATGATACCCATGAATGCGAAGGCCGCTCCGCACACCGAATACATCAGATATTTACGGCCTGCATCCAGTGCTTTGACATCCATCTCGTGCATAATAATCGGAAGTGTAATCAGTGTCAGCAGTTCATAGCAAAGGTACATCGTGATCAGATTTGCCGAGAACGCGACCCCGGCAGCAACACCGTAGGACATCGTATAAAAAGCAAAAAATGCATTCTGCTTCTTTTCGCGGCGCATGTACTCAAAGCCATAGATGGAGGCCAGCGGCCACAGCAGCGCCAGAAGGCCCGCATATACCATGCTCAGTCCGTCTATCCGGAAGGCAATGGCTGCCTGCGGTGTAATCTGGATTGCACGGAAGGCCAGCGTGCTTCTGCTGAAGACAAGATACAAAATGAACGCCGAATTGATGACCGTTACCAGCGTTACGTAAATATCGCGGGGCTTTTCCTGCGTAAAGCTGATCGCACCGATCAGCGCGCCGCAAAGGAGCGGAAATAATATCGGAAACAATATCCATGCATTATTCATATCGCCATCCCTCCTTCACGCAATCAATGATCCGGCAATACCGGTCAGGAAATTCTGTATCGGGGAAATCCAGATACCCAGGATCAAAACAGCAGCTGCAAGGATAACCATCGGAACCGTCATACTCACTCCCGCTTCCTTTCTGGAAACCGAAGAGTAGTCAAAATCTGCCCCCGGCAGAAAAGCATGCACCGAAATCATGATCAGATATCCGGCGGTGAGCAGGGCACTGACCAGCAGTACAGCCGGACCGATCCACTCCAGAGCACCGCTTCCGCTCTGGAGGGATCCCTGCGCCAGATACCATTTGCTCACAAACCCTGCCGTCGGCGGAATACCCGTCAGACCCAGACCGGCAATCGTAAAGCACCACATGGTAACCGGCATTTCCTTGCCGATTCCGCGCAGCTGATCCACTTTTGTTCTTCCGGTTTTAATGATCACAGCGCCGGCACACATAAACAGAAGATCCTTCATAATGGAATGGAACAGCACATGAAGAAGCGCCCCGGCCATGCCGATCTGCGTCAGTGTGGAAAGCCCGAACAGTACATAGGAAACCTGACTGACGGATGAATAGGCCAGCCTCTTCTTAAAACCGTTTTCCTTATAGGCAAGCATGGATCCCATGAACACCGTAATCAGCGTCAGAATCATCCAGGTACGCTGCACCCAGGTTCCCCGGATGAAATCCGCCCCGGTCACATAAAATACAACACGGATAATCGCAATTACACCACATTTTGTGATGACGCCGGACATGACAGCGGACGCCGGTGAAGGAGCTTCCGGATGGGCGGTTGGCAGCCAGGCGTGCATCGGGAACATGCCGGCCTTGGTGCCGAAACCGATAATGACCGCCATGGTTACCGCCAGCAGCAGCCCTTCATGGCCGGCCGTTTTGGCAGCGTCCAGACATCCTCCCGGCATGAAACCGTCAGAAACCGTATATGAACTGAAATAGAAAAGTCCGATGAGTCCCAGAGAAGCGCCAAATACCGAATAGTACAGATATTTCTGCGCTGCAATAATGGAAGCTTTCGTATGGCTGTTCATTACCATCGGGAACGATAGCAGACTCATCAGTTCGAAGCACATATAAAGCGTAATGTAGTTTCCTGCAAACAGGATGCCCATGATGGCCGCCTCCGTCAGCAGATAAAACCGGTAAAAGTTTGTCTGCCTCTCCTCGTGCTCCATATATTCAAAGGAATAGATTCCCACCAGCATCCAGACTATGCTGATAAACGCCGCAAAAAAGCGCCCGAGATCATCCATCCGGAATAGAAACCGGATATCCCTCGTCACGGAAAGCCCCGCCTGCCCGCCGACCGCGCAGGAAGCAAGGACAAGAACGGTTTCAATCACCAGAACCGCTGCCACAAAAGCGGTCCGATATCCTTTTTCCGAAAATTTATGCCCTCTCAGCACCGATATGCCTGCCGCCAGTACGGGAAAAGCGATCGCTGATAACATAAAAAACATATCTCTCCTCTCCTCCCTTCTATGCCAGCATATTCAGTCCGGACTGAATCAGGCGGATCACGGTACCGGAACAGCAGCCCAGGTACAGATTGGCAGCGATAAATACCGCCATGGCAATGACAAAGGAAACGTTTTTCTTATCGCAGATCAGGGTGAATTTGTCCCCCTCCTGCGCATTGCCCCCCGCCCGTGAGAAAAGAACCATGATGGCAGGAACATAATACATGGCGTTCAGCAGTGTGGAAACAGCCAGAACCATCAGCCCGATGATCAGTTTTTTTGTGCCCGACTGAATGGCTGCGGCCGCCAGGTAATATTTGGTGATAAATCCGGCAAACATCGGAATGCCAATCATGGACAACGCACCGACCACGAAGGCTATGCCAGCCAGTCCGTTGCGGCGCCCGGCTCCGCGCAGCCGTGAAAACTTTCTGCTGCCCCCGGAAACCTCCATAAAGCCGCCGGCCGCATCGAACAGCATCGGTTTGGTAAACGCATGAGCCAAAATCTGAAATACCGCGGCAATCATGCCGGTCGTCGAGCCGAGGCCGATGGCCATGTAGATATAACCGATCTGTGCCACCGAGGAATACGCAATCATCCTCTTCAGATCTTTCTCGGTCATGGCATGAAGCGAACCGACAATCATCGCGCAGCATCCAAAGAAAAACAGAACATTGATGGCTTTGGAGGAATTGAAAACATCGATGCCCAGCACACGATAAACAATCTTAATCAGAAGAATAATGTAGCCTTTCAGCACAAGACCGGACAAAATAGCGGAGGAAGCCGACGTTGAGCTTCCGTGTGCATCCGGCAGCCAGGAATGGAACGGAAACAGCGCGCTCTTGGTTGCAAGACCAACGCAGAACAGCACAATCACAACCTCCAGCGGCTGTGCATACTGACCGGACGATGCAAGCTGTTCGATGGCGCCATGAAGGCTGACCATCAGAAGGTGTCCGGTAATATCATACAGAATGCAGATACCCATAAGAAACATACCGGAGCCAAGAAGGCTCAGGCACAGATACCGCATCGTAGCGACCAGGGTCTGATTTCCCTTCCTGGCCATAACAATGGCGCAGGCTGCAATGGTATTGATCTCGACAAAAACGTATCCGGTGAAAAGGTCGTTCGTGTAAATCAGACAGAGCATGGAGACGAAAAGGAGGTTCATCATCAGAAAATAAAGATTGACCTTCGTGCTCTCCACATCTTCAAAAATATGTTTCATTCCGCCCAGCAGTGAAAGCAGCATGACAATGCTGAATACCATTGCCAGCATGGCCTCCAGCACGCCCACGCGGATTTCATTGCCCCATGGAGCTGGAAAATGTCCCATCATATAGGTAAACGAATCACCCATGCGGATGGTATATACCAGTACGGCTGCATTCAGGACCCCGTCAGCGCTGACAACCATCAGACAGCAGTTTCTCGCCGCCCTGGCTGACAAAACCGAGCAAAGGACTCCGGAAAACAGCGTCATGATAATGCAGAAGAGCGGGAAATTCTGTATAAAATCCAGCATTTATTCGCCCTCCTTTTCCTTCTCTTCTTTTCTTGCAAGCTTTACTATTTTATCAATATTCAGCGTATGATAGGCCCGGTACAGTCTTACCGCCAGCGCCAGCAAAAACGCCGAGAAGCTGACAGAGACAACAATTCCGGTCAGAACCAGACCTGCCGGGATCGGGTTGATATAATCTTCAAACTTCGCCGGATTGGTGATGGCGATCGGCGCCAGCCGTCCGGTGATGTATCCCTTGGATGCCAGAAACAGGTACATGGCGGTATCCATAAAGTTAAATCCGATGATTTTCTTGATGATGTTGCGGTTTAACAGAAGGGTTGTAAATCCGATACCATACACGATCATCGCCGTGGCTTCGTAATAATTGGTGGCAATATGCTTTAGCAAAGTATCCAGCATATCAGATCTCCTCCCTAATAAACAGTGAATAGAAACCGAACATGGTGCAGCACACGATCAGTCCGACGGCAATGTTCAGCGGCAGGATCAGCCCGGAACTGAGGATGGCGCCAGGCTTCCCAAGGGGAATGTGCGTTTCCAGTCCGTTGGCGCCGGTAAAGAACGCATAGCATTTGGCAAATGCGTAAAACCCGAGAGCGCACACGGTAACCCTGCGGAAGGTGCGGTAGGTAAAGAACCGGTTCATAGCTTCCGAGCCGAATGCGTTGTAATAAAGGATCAGAGCCGCTCCCATCACGGTTCCGCCGGAAAAACCTCCGCCGGGCGAAATATGCCCGTTCATGATAATGTAGATACCGAACATCAGAACGCAGGGAATCTGCAGTTTCGCCACTTTTCGAAGAATCGGATCCACATGGGGCTCATAAATCTTATCGTCCAGCGACTTCCCTTTTTTCTTCCGGTCATTTCTGAGCAGAATAAGAACGGCACTGACGGCGATAAACAATACATGCGATTCACCGAGGGTATCGAACGCTCTGTAGTCAAGGATCATGCCGCCGACAATGTTCACGCCGCCGGTTTCCTCCAGACCTTTTTCAATATATCTTCTGGACACTTCGTTGTTGACAGGATTGTCCGGATCACCAAAGCTGGGCAGATAGGAAACGGTCAGCAGCATGGCGAAAATGATAAACAGCGCGAAAATGAAGGAAATAAAGCTTCTCGCCCGGTCAAAGGCCCCCTCCTCACGGTTGTCAATCCAGTCGCGCATACGCTCGGTGAAGGATTTTTCATGATGCCTGGCGATTTCCGTGTCCTTTCGTACAGGCTGATACCCGTAATTGTCCGGATTGTCCATTCCGCACAGATACTCGCCGTTCAGCCATCTTGTGAATTTGGACTGGCTATTACTCATCGGAATTATCCTCCTCATTCTCTTCCAGTTTTTCATCATCCATCGCGTTGATCTTTCGCAGCGTGATCAGGAAAAGAAGGCCGGTGATGCCGGCTCCGACAGCTGCTTCCGTGATGGCCAGGTCCGGGGACTGGAGAATGATCCAGATGACGGACATGATCATGCTGTACGCCATCTGAATAATCACGGCGACCAGCAGGTTCCTGGAAAGGCAGACAGCGATCGCACATAAAATCAGAAATGAACAAAGAATGCATTCCAGTACACTCATGGTTTTGTCACCTCGAATTCCTGATCCGCCTTCGGATTGGTTACAATTTCAATTTCGGCTATCATATGACTGGAAACAGGGCTGGCCAGCCAGAAAAACAGGAGAATCATAATCATTTTGGCCGTCATGATGGTAAAACCGCTAAGAATCATCAGCCCCACCAGAATGCACATAAGCCCCATCGTATCGCCCATGGCGGCGACCTGCATCCGGTTCATGACATAGTTCATGCGGTAAACGCCCAGAATGGCACGAACCTCAACAAAGAGGCCGAAAAGCAGAAGCACCGCTGCTATTATGAAACGTATCCATTCACCAATCATTGTGTTCCCTCCTTCCCTTCCGCCTTCATGGAAGCCTTCTGCCGGCGCTCGTACTCCTCGCGGCCGACTTCAATTCCGTGCTCATGGCTCAGAATCTCCGCTTCCTCTTTGCTCTTAAGCGTTTTCTCGCGATATACGGTCAGATACAGATTAACCATAACAACGACCGCCAGGAAACTGATCATGGCATATACCAGCGCAACATCAACCAGATACTGTTCGCCGATCAGATAGGCAAGAACACAGATGATAATGATGACTTCCGTACCGATCATGTTGATGGCAACAATCCGGTCCGTAAACCGCGGTCCGATGATCGCGCGGATCAGGGCCAGGATCAGTATGATGGCCATCACAACCATCACAAAACCGAGAAGAAATTCTCTCGCACTGTTCAGGATCTCCATTTTCAAGCCTCCTCCATCTTCTGCAGCAGCCGGACAAATACACTGTTGTCAATACCTTCCGCCAGCGATTTATCAAGCGCATGGACACAGTAATGGCCGTTTTCTTCCAGAACCGTGATGGTTCCGGGGGTGATGGTAATCGAATTGGCCAGCAGTACCCTCGATGCATCGGTCTTAATATCCGGTGTAAAATATACCAGCTGCGGCTCAAAGTTCATATGCCGTGCCATGGATATTTTAAGGACCGCAATATTCGCCTTTACAATTTCCACAAGCACCGTTCCGAAATACCGGAACAGCAATCCGTACCATTTCAGCGAGTGGTGTTTCTTTCCGCTTCCGTACCCCAGAAACTTGTAGGAGAACAGGGTAAGCACGGCAGAAAAACCGACGCCGAACAGGGCAATCTCAAGGGTCAGCTTCCCATTCAGAAGCACCCAGAGAAGCCACAGAACAATGAATAAAATCATACCTCTCCATTCCTTTCATTTTTAAAATAAATAATCTGGGTGTCAAAAGTGCTATTGCCACCCATTTATGAAATTAAAGCTTTTGACAGCCGTGAGGCATCCAATCTTAAAGTTTGAAAGACTGACAAACACCCCGCCCGGAAGCGGGGTAATCAATGCAGTTTTTTTCTTGTCAGTCACTTTTCTTTGTTTTCAGATAGCGGAAAGCGTAAGGATCCATGACAATGCTGCCCGTCTGTACCGGCTCGCCCGTGACCAGATCCCGGCAGCCTGCATTTTCCTCATTAATCCACGCGGTCTGGGAGTGCTCACTGAAATTAAAGAGGCCTGTGATCTTTTCTTCATTCCTATACCTGCAAAATCCCAGGATTTCCTTTGCATGCGTGTCCAGTGTCCAGCACTCCGCCTCCGATCCGAAAGCTTTTTCTTCTTTTCTTATTTTTTCAAGAATATCCAGTGCATGAAAAAGGCGTCCCTGTACGGTATCCGGAGAATCAATATTTTCTGTCAGCTTCCAGTTCATGGGACCGCGGCAGATATACCGGGCATCCCTTGCTTTCTCCGGATCATCCTTGTAGCTGTAATCATTCACCTGGCCGATTTCATCACCGCTGTACAGAACCGGCAGGCCGGGGAGCATGAAAAGCAATGCATGCAGCATAATGTCCATCCGTATGGAGCTGTCCATCATTTCGTCACTGCCCTCGAAGCCGGCGCGCTCTATCCCGCACATACTGGCGGTTCTGCCGCAGAAGCGTGCATCCTCATTCACGTAATCCACATTGCACAGCTCGCCGCGGCTGTTGCTGGAGCCACTGTACCCCCGGAAGTAATCATTCAGATACTTCTTATGGCTGATTTCCATGATGCCCTGGCCACGCAGCAGATCATAATCCAAATTCCATGAAATGTCATCATGATTTCGAAGATAATTTTCAAAGACGTGCGCTGCCGAAAAACTGCTCAGCATATCCAGCTGGTTTTTCAGCAAAAAGGCATCCCGGGTTGCCACGCTGTTCCACACGGCTGCCATGGTGGCGGCATTATACAGTATGTGACATTCCGGTTTTTCGGCCGTCCCAAAATACGGGAGGGCATCCTCCGGCCGAAAGGCAGCATCGGACATTAGCAGCACGGAAGGGCAGACAATCTCAACAATCATGCGCAAAAGCCGCGTGATGGTATGCACCTGCGGCAGGCTGCAGCAGCTCGTCCCCGGTTCCTTCCATATATAAGGATGAGCGATAAGGCACATCATATCCATACCGCGGTTGGCAAGATACAGGAAGTTATACACCATCTCATTGAATACCCGCGGATTATGATAGTTCAGATCCCACTGGTAAGGATAAAAGGTGGTCATCACATAATGTCCGCACTCCGGCACATAAGTAAAATTGCCGGGGGCTGTCTCCGGAAAGGCCTGCGGAACCGTTTCCTCAAACTTCCGGACAACCTCCGGATTGTTATAGAAATAATAGCGGCTCATATACTCGCCTTCGCCGGCGCGCGCACGTCTGGCCCACTCATGATCATCCGAGGTGTGATTGAGGACAAAATCCATCCCAACGCTGATCCCGCGTTTATGACAGCTTTCCGTCAGGGCCTGGAGGTCGTCCATATCTCCCAGGTCCGGGCGGACCTTCCGGTAGTCGGAAACGGCGTATCCGCCGTCATTGCGTCCCTTCGGACTTTCCAGGAACGGCATCAGATGGATCACATTCACATTACATTTTTCAATGTAGTCCAGTCTGTTCCGCACTCCCTGGAGGTTCCCTCCAAAATTCTGTACATACAGGGACATTCCTATCTGATCACTGTCCTTATACCAGTCCGGATCCGCCTCTTTCCGGAGATCTCTTTCTTTCAGAGAAGCGGATCTTGCCCGGCTGAAGCGTTCCATAGTGTCACAAAGCTCCGCAAACATGGAACTGTTGCTGTACAGTTCCATGTAAAGCCAGCGAAGTTCTTCAAAATGTCTGTCGAACCTCTTCCGATACGTTACTTCCACATCTGATGTCATCACAACTCGCGCTCTCCCGCCGGCCACACCCGCCGGCGTCTGTTTCCTGCAGGCTTCTGCATGATCGCAGGCTTTATTCCTGAGTTCTCAATTTCTCCTGAATCCGGATCCTGTTTCTGATCTCTTTCCTGCAATATTGTATTACTCTGTTTTTTTATCTTCCTGATCCGGCATTGCCTCGACAACGTCTTTAAGCACGCCCTTCAGATCCTCAAAATCCGTCTGGCTGAACTTTTCTCTGACTTCGTTTACCTTTCCGATAAACTCGCGCTCAAAATCATCGGGCACCGGCCCAACCTTCGGGATGATACCTTCCCAGCTTTTTTTCTCTTCAGACATATGTATTCCTCCGTTAAGTTCAAGTATTTTTTCCCTCCAGCGTCCACTGGCAGGAAAAATGGACGTGCCGCCGGATCGGCGCCCGGCGGGCCCTGCCCATGAGCATCGTCATTATATCATGATACCGGCAGTTTGACAGAAAAATTTGAAATTGAAGCTTTTATAAAGCTTTCATTGGAGCTTTCCCTGTTTCATGTTTTATGATTACGCGTGGTGGCGGACTTTTGACACTTGTAATCATTCATATACGATGTGTCCGCCGCAGATGGTATAGTGGATTCTGCCGGGCAGGATCCAGCCAGGGAAGGGACTGTTTTGCGCCTTTGAGGCGAAATCTGTGACCTTCCACTCTTCATCCTCGCCGAAAATCGCAAGGTCAGCATCGGCGCCTTCCCGCACGGATGCAGGTGTCATGTTGTAAAACAGGGCCGGCGCTGTGCTCATTTTATAAATAAGCTCGCGCAGGGTGAGAATACCCGGCCGGACAAGAGAACGGATGCCCAGCCCCAGGGAGGTTTCCAGCCCGATGATTCCGGAAGGGGCCTGCGGCATAGGCCTTGCCTTTTCTGCTGCCGTGTGCGGAGCGTGATCGGTCGCGATCATGTCGATCGTGCCGTCCTTCAGTCCTTCCCGGATAGCATCACGGTCTTTTTGTGTCCGAAGCGGCGGGTTCATTCTTGCGTTTGTCCCGTACGTAAGCACGTCCTCCTCTGTCAGGGTGAAATGGTGCGGCGTTGCCTCCGCGTGCACATCCGCCCCCATTTTTCTGGCCATGCGAACGATCTCCACAGACCTTGCGGAACTGATGTGCTGAATGCAGATGCGTGCCCCAACTGCCAGCGCCAGCATACAGTCCCGGGCGGTAAGAATATACTCTGCCGCCTCATCAGCGCCTCCGTATCCAATCAATGCTGCTGTCTTCCCTTGATTAACTCCAGCCCCGTTTACAAAAAGGGGATCTTCTTCATGAAGGCTGATCGGTTTATGAAGGCGTGCTGCCCTTTCCATAGCTTCCTTCAGAAGCCGCTCGTTCATCAGTGGTTTCCCATCATCCGTAAATCCCGGCGCTCCGGCGGATGCCATTTCCTCCATGGGCACCAGCTGTTCGCCTTTCAGGCCTGCCGTCACCGCCGAATCCTGAAACACGTGAATCCCGGTTTTTTCTGAGCGGCGCTGATTTTCTCTTAGCCGCTGCGGATTGTCAATCACCGGTTTCGTGTTTGCCATGCAGACAACTCTTGTAAAGCCGCCGCGTTTTGCCGCTGCTGCACCTGTAATTATATCTTCCTTCTCCGTAAAACCGGGATCACGAAAATGCACATGCGGATCCATCAGCCCGGGGACAATGGTCAGCCCCTGTGCATCGATAACCCGGACATCCTTGCCATAGCTCACAGCCTCCTCCGGTATCCTGCCAACAGCCGCGATTTTTCCATTCTTAATAAGAACGTCTTCCTGTCCGTCGGCTTCACGGGACGGATCCACTACCCGGCCGTTTTTTATCAGAATTGTCATGACACTTCCCCTTTCTGGTTCTAAAAAAGCAGCGGTACAACTGTATCCGCTGCTTTCTGGCGACAGTATTTAGCCGCTCTTTCTGGCGGCAGTATTTTGCCGCTTTTACTCTGAATATACAATGACGGCCATGCCGGCTTCTGAATTTTGATAGATCGTTGGCATGATGGCCGGCGGTATGTTAACGCAGCCGTGGGAGCCGTTCGTCAGATAGATCTGACCTCCGAAGGCTGAGCGCCAGCTGGCGTCATGCAGTCCCTGTCCGTCGCAGAACGGCATCCAGTACTGTACCTCCGAGCGGTAACCGTTGCCGGCATCCTGCCCGGTCAGCACGGACGGGCTTTCCTTGTAAGCAATCGGATAAACGCCTACATTGGTTCCGTTGCCCTTCGAAACATTTCCTGTTACAACATCCGTTTCGGCAACCAGCTGGTAATTCCGGTACAGCCACAGATGCTGGCGCGCAATGCTGATTTCGACATAGTTTCCTGCCAGATCATCGGTTCCATCTCTCTGGAAGTATACCGGTGTAGAATAACCGTCTTCCGTTTTGGAATAATAAACCGGTTCGCGTTCCGTGGAGGTATTCGCCTGAATATCCGCAAGTATCTGCGCTTCCTCAGCGTCTTCATTGATCGTATATCCGTAGGTATTCAGATTGCCGTCGATGGTGATGTCGCTGCCCGCCGATGTGTGAAACACACGGCTGATGTAGCGGGTATTATATTTCGCCGCCAGTCC
Source organism: uncultured Eubacteriales bacterium (assembly GCA_900318615.1). Lineage (GTDB taxonomy): Bacteria > Bacillota > Clostridia > Lachnospirales > Lachnospiraceae > Merdiplasma. The sequence goes on along the minus strand of ONLK01000010.1, from coordinate 7,244 downwards.
ATCGACATACTCAGCAATACTGTCCGCCCGGATAGTGGCGCTTCCGTCATCTTCCCAGGAAATCCAGTTCTGGATTGTATTCCAGTCAAGCACTTCTTTCTGGCTGCCGAAGGTATACGTAATCTCAGCCTTGCAGTATTTATTGTAATTCGCCATCATCCGGTTCAGCTTCTCATCATCCGACTTCACCTCCGGCTGGATATAGATATCCGCCGGAAAATCAATCGTCAGGGAAAGCTGCGGAGAATCCCCGGCTACCAGCGCGTCCGTCTTTTCCTTTACATACGACTGGAGATCTGCATTGTTAAACTCGGTTCCGTAAACTTCCGGTGTAATTGTGTATTCCTTCTTTTTTGCGTCATATGTCAGCTCTGCATTTTTTCGCTGAACGCGTGCCTGTGAAAATGAATCGGCAGAAACGGTGCTGTCAAATTTTTTCTCATCAAAGCTGAACGGGATGGTCACATGGAACTGCTTGCCTGACATCAGGCTGTTCAGCATGGTGAAAAAATCACTCTTCTGAAGTTTCAGTGCGTCGTTCAGTTCCTGAAGAAGAGCATTGTTATCAATCGTATATCCGTAATCTGAAAGATGACCGGTATAATCGGATTCATCATTCTCCTGGATCGTGACCGTTGTTAAATCATAATCCTTTTTCAGAAGATCCCGGACTTCCTCCGGGCTTTTCCCGGATACGTCCGTTTCATTGATCACTGTTCTGTCGAAATATGTGGTTCGGTTGTACTGTCCGCGCAGATAACGGAAAAAATACGCAAGTACAGCGCACAGAACACCGATGATCACAAAAATTGTAATAAGGAAGGCCCTGGATGCCTTCGAAATCTTTGAGTTTTTCAATTTATCATTCCCCGAATTGCTTTGTATTCTCCCCTGGTCATGGCGAGTTATCCCATCATATCACATCCTGCCATGAAATATCCTGTATTTATATAAAATAAATTCTTAAGACATCTTATATAAATTAAAAATCACATTTTCATGGCACTGCGGATTCCGTTCAGCAGTTCGTCATATGTTTCGAACGCCGGGATATCCGGATAGTCCCTTTTTATCTGCCCGGTTGTCCTGAAAAGGAAACCGGCCCTGCCTGCCTTAATCATGCCAAGATCATTGTAGCTGTCGCCGCTGGCGATGGTATCAAAGCCGACGGACTGCAGCGCTTTCACCGTTGCGAGCTTGGAATCTTTGATTCTCATTTTGTAACCGGTGATTTCTCCGTCCGCAGCCACCTCCAGGCTGTTGCAGAAAAGTGTCGGCCATCCCAGCTTTTTCATCAGCGGGGACGCAAACTGGGTGAAGGTATCGCTGATGATAATGACCTGCGTAAACGAACGGAGCTCATCCAGGAATTCCTTTGCTCCGGGCAGCGGATCGATGGCTTCGATTGTCTTCTGAATTTCCTTCAGCCCAAGATGATGTTCCTTCAGGATGCCCAGCCTGTATCGCATCAGTTTGTCATAATCCGGTTCTTCCCGTGTTGTAATTCTAAGTTCAGGTATATGGGCGGCTTCAGAAAATGCTATCCAGATTTCAGGTACCAGTACTCCTTCAAGGTCAAGACAGGTGATGTACATAACAAAATCTCCTCAGTAAGTTTCAGCGCCGACGGCGCCGGCGCTGTATTTTATTAGTTAAGCTGTTATACTGTAAAGTCAAAACATACCCGGGTTTTCGTATTGGGTCTTACCCTGCCGTTTGCAACCGCCAGATGCTCCGGATGAACGGCATATCCCTTCAACGATGCTTCCGTATCGAAAAGGACATCCAGCATCAGATCCGCATTGGAGGAGGCCAGACCTTCTGTGTGAACATGAATCTCGATAATTCCCGGAACCTTTCCTTTCAGCCCCTCCAGCCCGCTCTTAATCTCTTTCTTTACACTCTCTTTTTCGTCCTGAGACAGTTCATCTTTCAGCTGCCACAAAATCACATGTCTTACCATAAATGATTTCCTTCCTCTCCAATCGTCATTGATTACTGAAATTGTCATTGATTGCTGAAATTGTCATTGATTGCTGATTAATTGTTAATTGCTGATCCTGCCTGTTTCAGCAGAATGATTACACCGGACGGATAAAATTTTTCTGCTGCCTTTCCGACGCTTTTGCTGCCTGCTTACACCGGAAAACCGCTGCTTGCACTATAGACCGCCACGGATAATCCTGTATCCTGAATCAAAATATCATCCGACTGCTTCCTTATATAATAGGCTGCAGCAAGATCCCTTCCGGACACAGATACATTGAAAATCTGAATAATGTAGGCTGCCGGCGACCAGATGGGTGAAAGCATCAGGGTCAGTAAAAGCAGCAATATCCCTGCGCTTACAAACGGAGCGAGCAGAATAATCAGATACTCCCTGCGGCTGAAAAAGGCATTGCAGCCGGCGTAGAGGTACAGGCTGCGTATTCCGTAAAAAGGCTTTTCCCCGCTGAAATACCGCATCATTCGGCCGTGTATCCACATATGAAGTGCCACGTACGCCAGAATAAAAAAGAGCACTGCAAACATCCATCCCAGATACTTTCCGGCAGAAAGTTCCAGTACGGGAAGCGGTCGTTTTCCTATCAGCAAAAGAACCCCGATCACACACATAAACAGGAACAGGAAAATAGTCAGTCCGTTTACAATCAGAATGTCTTTCCGGCTGGATAATAATTCATATTTAGCTGTCTGCCTGTAATCCTGCGGCAGTTTCGTATCTTTATCCATCGGCAGGTCTCCTGTGGTTTCCGTTAAACATGAACTCTTTCGACTGCTCCCGCGCCTGCGCGTCGCAGTCGATGAGTTATGGCGCTGTTTTTTACTCTTTGTTATTTCGATAACCGGATCGCTCCGCGCCTTGCGCTCCCGCGATCCTCCCCAAAGCGAGCGTTCTCGTGGCGCTTCGCTCCACTTCTCGCTCGCTTTGGGGCGCGCCATGAACTCTTTCGACTGCTCCCGCGCCTGCGCGTCGCAGTCGATGAGTTATGGCGCTGTTATCTTAATATTATCTGTTTTTGGGAAAATAGCAAGGGGTTCCTTATTCTGTGTCTTTCGGCGGCGCGCACTGCCGTGGTAAAGTACCGTTTGTTTTGCCGCTGATTCGGGTGCCACGCAGCCGTGCTTGTGTGGTATACTAGAAATTAGCTGTCGGAAACAGGATTCCCGGATGGCTGCCGGTTATGTTTTTAGCGGTCCTGTCCGATGGTAAAAATACTTATACACAGGATGGTGATACTCTGAATATGACTTTACCCAAACCCAGACATATCCGTAAGAGGGATTATGTTTTCATAATAATCGGAACGGCGCTGATGGCCATTTCGACCAGTATGTTCTACTCGCCGGCGAATATGACCCCCGGCGGTTTTACCGGTCTTGCCATTATTCTTCGAAAGCTGACAACCTTTATACTTCCGGGCGGCATTCCCCTGTGGGCAGGCAACCTGATTCTCAATGTTCCGCTTCTGCTTTTTTCAATCAAGCTGCGTGGCTGGAAATTTATCGGGCGCACCATGTTTGCCGCGATCTTATTTTCCGTTCACCTGATCTGGGTTCCCGAGTATGATGTATGTGGCGGTGATCTGTTCCTGACGGCCATCTTTGGCGGTGCGCTGATGGGGCTCGGACTCGGTCTTGTTTTTGTCGGACATGCAACCACCGGCGGAACAGACACGCTGGCGGCTCTGATACAGCATTATTTTCCTTATTTTAGTGTTGCCCGAATCCTGCCTTTCCTCGACGGAACCATTATCGCCGCCTCCGCCTTCATTTTCGGTCTGAGAGTTACACTGTACGCTATCGTTTCCGTTATCCTTCAGGGAATGGTTGCCGATGAAATAACCAGCGGTACGAAGAATGAAAAGCTGGCTTACATCATCTCCGATAGTTATAAGGAAATCTCAGATGCTATTCTAAATGAAATGGGGCGCGGAGTTACCATGCTTCACGGAACCGGCATGTATACGGAAACCAGAAAACCGGTACTGATGTGTGCCGTATCCAGAAAAGAAATCGTCACCCTCCGTTCCATCGCCGCGGAAATCGATCCGAACGCTTTCATGATCCTCAGCAATGCGACGGAGGTACGCGGAGAAGGTTTTCTGCCGTATGATATGAAGGAAGAATTGTGACAAAGTGTCAGGACTGAATGCGCCTGATCGTTTCTTCGCTCAGGATGGTTCCCTCATTGACATTGTGTTGTAAAAGAACCTGATCTTCTGCCTGTATCTCCCGGCTGCTCCCGTTGTCCGCCTGAATCAGGACGATATCCTTTTGCACATACCCATCCGGCCTTCCTTCACACCCGAAATCCGGCTCGATAATCTGTTTTACCTGCCAGGTCATCCTGCTGCTCCCTTCTTCTGTAATATATACGTTCTTTAACGACTCCGATACCGGTGCCGAAAAAAATCCGGCTGATCATCAGCCGGATTAAGTATATCATAACCTTCGTGTTTATCTAAAACTATTTTTCTGCATGTACAAAGACCGCTGACGCGCAGTTTATACAGCCCAGGATACGCCGTACATACACTGCATCAGCTTTCTGATTTCATTTTTCATTCCGTTGCAGGCATCTGCCTCATTGGCAAAATGTATGAGTCCGACTTTATCCTTGCGGTCCCGGAAATAAACATCCCAACCGCTGTCATCCTTCTCCATACAAATCCTGTGATTGTGATGTCCGTTGATTTTATACAATTTAGAAGGTACCAGATGTTCTTTGAAAAATTCATGTAATTCCCTGCCTGTCATACTATACACCTCCATTATACGGAAGCAGCTTTGCTGCTTCCCTGCTGCATCCGTATTCCGCGAAGCGGAATTTGCATCGGATGCAGTCCTCTCATTCACCTATTCACGGATCAATTTTCTCTGCTTCCTGCTATCATTTTAAATTACCATTCTGAAGTATCAGAGTGGTTATGGTTTTGTGAATTGTACTACGTGGTTTTTGAAACTACATATACTATACCATTCAGGGCTCCTTTTTTCAAGAGTATCTTCCTTAAAAGCTGAAATAAATAGAATAGCTATTCATGAATCTTAACATTAGACACATTTCCAACACATTTTCCTTGTAATATCGTAATAAATGATGTATGATTTGTATTGCAGTTGTAATAATTACGCAACAACTCGATTTTTGAAGAAAACCCTGATTTTCAAGGAGGTTATTTAATGAAAAAAAGAGCTGCTAAAGTAACAGCATTCTGTATCGCTGCCGGATTTACGATTGGCGGGAACAGTACGATTTTCATGGCTGAACCGGATAGCACTCCCACTTATGGCTTCGCAAAATGTCCTGAATACGTAAATATCCGTGCTGCAGGTGATACGGAAAGCGAAGTTGTTGGACTTATTAAGAATAACGGATATATGCAGATTCTCGATGAGGACGAGAATGGCTGGTATCATATTAAATCCGGAAATGTAGAAGGCTATATTGCTTCCCAGTACGTTGCTACGGGCAATGAAGCGGATGAAATTGCTCAGAGCGCCGGTTATACAACCGCTGAGGTTGGTGCTGAATACCTGAATGTTCGTTCTGAAAAATCTGAGGATGCAAAGGTCGTTGATACCGCTGCCGAGAATGACGAACTTGAGGTCGTAGATGACGAAGGTGACTGGGTCAAGGTAGTCACCGATGAAGGTGTATATGGCTGGGTTTCCAGCGATTATGTCTACGTTTCTACGGAATATGCACAGGCAATGACGATCGGCGAATATGAAGCTTCTCAGAGTTCTGCTGCTGCTTCTTCCGATAACTCTTACAATGAAGAGGCTCAGGCTGCTGCTGATGCAGCACAGGCGCAGGCGGATGAAGCCGCACAGGCACAGGCGGATGCACAGGCACAGGCGGATGCAGCTGCTCAGGCGCAGGCGGATGCACAGGCTGCCGCGGATCAGCAGTATCAGGAATATACCGATGCACAGGCTGCCGCAGATACATCTTCCGAGGATACCGCTTCCGAAGATCAGGCTGCCGCACAGCAGGCTTATCAGGAATACCTTGATGCCCAGGCCGCTGCTCAGGCTGCCGCGGACGCTCAGGCGCAGGCTCAGGCAGAGGCGGATGCAGCCGCACAGGCACAGGCAGATGCGCAGGCACAGGCGGATGAAGCCGCACAGCAGGCCACAGATGCTTCTTCTGACGCAGGCTATACAGACGCCGGCTCAGACACAGACTATACGGATGCTGGCTCAGACACAGACTATACGGATGTTGGCTCAGACACAGACTATACGGATGCTGGCTCAGACGCAGGTTCTACGTCTTCTTCCACCAGTACGGATTCATCACTCGGACAGTCCATTGCTAATTATGCGTGCCAGTTCGTCGGCAATCCGTATGTTTGGGGTGGCACAAGCCTGACAAGCGGTGCTGACTGCTCTGGTTTTGTAATGAGTGTATTCGCAAACTTTGGTATCTCTCTTCCGCATTCCGCAGCCGCTCAGGCTGGATACGGAACAGCCGTATCTGCTGATGAACTTCAGCCGGGTGATCTCGTATTCTATTCCTACACAGGTTCCATCGATCATGTAGGTATTTACGTAGGCGGCGGCTCCACTGTGAACGCAGCAAACTCTTCAAAGGGCATCTGCTACGGAAGCATCAGCGGTGCATCCTGCTTCCGCCGGCTTGTCTGAATAAAACGTGAAACACAGCTGTTACAGCTATATAGTTTAGAAAGACCGCAGGGTCTCCGAAAGGAGACTCTGTTTTTTTATACTTTCGTATCGCTTTCCAGGCCAGCTTCACGCCGGGCGTATGCCAAAGCAAGCGCGCGGCAATACTGTTGACATAGCCCGGTTTTCCCGCCGCGTCTTGTCGCGGGCTATGTAAGCGCGGCCTTAGGCTGGATATTAGCCCGGGGTTCCCGCCGCGTCTTGTTATGGGTCATGTAAGCGCGCGGCAATAGGCTGGACATTAGCCCGGATCTTCCGCCGCGGCTTGTTATGGGTCATGTAAGCGCGCGGCAATAGGCTGGATATTAGCCCGGGGGTTCCGCCGCGGCTTGTTATGGGCCATGTAAGCGCGCGGCCATAGGCTGGACATTAGCCCGGATCTTCCGCCGCGTCTTGTTATGGGCTATGAAAGCGCGCGGCCATAGGCTGGACATTAGCCCGGGATTTTCGCTGCGGCTTGTTATGGGTCATGTAAGCGCGCGGCCATAGGCTGGACATTAGCCCGGGATTTTCGCTGCGGCTTGTTATGGGTCATGTAAGCGCGCGGC
>ONLK01000008.1 GCA_900318615.1 uncultured Eubacteriales bacterium | reverse complement strand
AAGACGGCTTTTCCCGAAAGAGAAAAGTCGTTTTTTTAATTCTCTTATGCTAAGATGATAACAGAGACAATCGTCCGATTTCGCATCGCACGTGCGATTATACTTTTGGAGAAGAGATTTATGGACCTGAAGAAGGAACTGGAAGATTATAAACCGTACAATGAGCAGGAAGAGAAGGATCGGGAATTGATCCTGAAACATTTATGCAGCGGCGCTGATGTTTACACACGGGAGAATCCCACCGCGCATCTGACCGCTTCCGCCTGGGTGGTGACACCGGATCGGACGGGGGTGCTTATGGCGTATCATAACATCTATAAGTCCTGGTCCTGGCTGGGCGGCCATGCAGACGGAGAACGTGATCTTCGAAAGGTGGCACTGAGGGAGGTTCATGAAGAAAGCGGTCTGGAGCATATACGGCTGGCAGCTCCGGATATTTTTTCGGTGGAGGTGCTGACGGTGGACGGCCATGAAAAGCACGGACGTTATGTCTCCTCCCATCTTCATCTGAACGTAACGTTTCTGATCGAGGCGGATCCGGGGGATTCGATACACATTAAGCCGGATGAGAACAGCCGCATCGGCTGGTTCAGCCCGGAAGAGGCGGTGGCCTCTTCGTGTGAACCATGGTTTCGCGAGCGGGTTTACAGGAAACTGAATGAAAAAATGCGCCGGGCAGGGAAAAACGACAGGACAGATTATGAAAGGGAGAATATCGGCGGCGCCGGAAAATGAGAGTGTCCGCCGTGCCGGGGATGATGGAGAAAGAAAAAGAACGGACCTGTATATGCATTGATCTGAAATCGTTTTATGCCTCCGTGGAGTGTGTGGAGCGGGGGCTGGATCCGCTGGCATGCAATCTTGTGGTTGCGGATACGAGCCGGACCGAAAAAACCATCTGTCTGGCTGTGTCCCCTGCACTCAAATCGTTTGGAATACCCGGACGGCCAAGACTTTTTGAGGTGGTGCAGAAAGTCCGCGATATCAATGCGAAGCGTCTGCTTAAAGCTCACCGGCATGAGTTCGCCGGGAAGTCGGCGGATATTCGTGAGCTTCGGAAAAATCCGGAACTTCAGCTTGACTACGTTGCCGCGGTGCCGAGGATGTCCCTCTATATCCGGTACAGTACCGACATCTATAAGATTTATCTGAAATACATAGCGCCCGAAGATATCCATGTTTATTCCATCGACGAAGTGTTTATGGATGTTACGGACTATCTCCATATTTATCATATGACCGCCCGCGAGCTTGCCATGCAGATGATTCATGAAATTCTGAAGCAGACGGGAATAACGGCGACCTGCGGGATCGGGACCAACCTTTATCTCGGGAAGATTGCGATGGATATTGTGGCGAAGCATATGCCGGCGGACAGGGATGGCGTTCGTATTGCAGAACTGAATGAAAAAAGGTACCGGGAGCTTTTATGGACGCACCGGCCGCTGACCGATTTCTGGAGAGTCGGCGCAGGATACGCGAAAAAGCTGGAAGAGCAGGGGCTTTATACTATGGGTGATATCGCGCGGTGCAGTCTGGGCGGACCTTCGGATTACTATAATGAAGATTTGCTGTATCGCATGTTCGGAATCAACGCACAGCTGCTCATTGACCATGCCTGGGGATGGGAGAGCTGCACGATGGCAGATATTAAGGCGTACCGGCCGGATGATCACAGTCTCGGATCCGGGCAGGTTCTCCCGTGCCCGTATGATTGGCAAAAAGCCAGGATTGTCGTCCGAGAGATGGCGGAATCACTGGCGATGGAGCTTTTTGAAAAGAAAAAGCTGACGGATCAGATTGTGCTGACGATCAGCTATGACGCATCCAGCCTGGATGACCCGCAGGTAAAAAAAGCATGGCATGGAAAACTGAGAAAAGATTATTACGGGCGGACCGTTCCGGAACACGCACACGGAAGTGAAAATCTGAACGGCAGTACATCCTCCGCCAGCCGGATCGCCGATGCGGCTCTGACGATCTATGACCGCTGCGTCAATCCATTGCTGCCGGTCAGAAAAATCTATGTGATGGCAGCCCATGTTGTGGATGAGAAGGATGCGGCTGAAAACAGTTGTTTTCAGCAGATGGATCTGTTTTCCTATCTGTCCGGCCGCGGTCAGTGGGAAGGACAGCCGGATCCGGAGAGTACAGCCGAAAATTTAAATTCAGGTGAGTTTTCCGGATGGCAGGATGCGGACGAAATGCTGACACACAAGGCAGAGGGAACAGCGCAGACAGAAAGTTCCAGAGAGCGGGCGGAAAAACGGGAGCGGCGTCTTCAGGAAGCAGAGCAGAAAATCCGCAGTAAATATGGAAAAAATGCGCTGCTGAAGGGAACCGATTTGCAGGAAGGTGCCACCGCCATCCGGCGAAACAGCCAGATTGGCGGCCACCGGGCGTGAAGTGAAGCAGCGGGGATGGCGGACATCAGAACGGCGGCACGCAGCGCCGGGGATGGCGGACATCAGAACGGCGGCACGCAGCGTCGGGGCAGTAGACAAGGGACGGCGGCAGGCAGGAACAGGGGGGGATGAACAGTGAAGCAGAACCAACGTCCGGCAGGGCATAATGTGCAGGGAATCTCATCGGATGAATTTGATGAGGCTCTCCGGCAGGCTTATGAAAAATATGGCGATATTCTCAGCCGGCCGCATCCGGTTTCAAAAACCCATCCTCCCATGGCACGCGGTGACCGTGCGGCGCAGTTTGCACCGTTTGCAGCACTGGCCGGCTTTGAGGAAGCCATCCGTCATGCGCAGAAGGAATACGAGAAGCAGATGGGCGGCGAAGGCGGGAAAGCGGCGGATGACGAAAGTAAACAGAGAAGAGAACAGTAATTCACGATACGGAGGAGCCGCCGGGTATCCGGAGCGGCTGAAATTCATATGCTAAGAGATGATTTATTCTCCATCTCTTTTTTGAAGAAGATGGATTATTACGGCGAGTATGACAAGATGCGTTTTCGCATATCGAAGGACGGAGATGAACTGAAGGCAGAAGTCTATCCCGGCCCCTATAATCTGGCGCACACACCGAAAGACAAGGTGGAAACAAGGTCCTTTGCCTTTTCGGATGAAGGATATGAGGAAGTGAAAAAATGGCTGGAGGAGGAGCTTGCCAGCCGCGATTGGGGAAGCGCACAGCTTCCCTTGTAGCACGATCTTGTAAAGGGAGGGAACAGAATATGAGAAGGAGAGTGTTAAAAGCAGCAGCAATCGGAACGGCATCTCTTATGATGATTGCGCCAATCCGGACAATCGCGTCGGATACTGCGGCGGAAACCGAAGCCGGGGAAAAGCCCGGCTTCGCGTTTGAAACTCCGCTGACAGCGGGAGAACCCGTGGAACTGACCGTGAGTACACAATGGGATTTATCCGCGGATGCGGATGAATCCGACAGGGAAGGTTTTCGCATATTGGATGAAAGCCTGCTGAAGGTTTTACTGGAGGTGAAGGACAGTACCAGCCTGATCGCGGATGCATCCTGGATATATCAGGAAAAGGAAGCACTGAGGGCACAGGCTGAAATTACGCCGGAGAATATTGCGTTTTCCTTACCGGGGATAGATACCAATAAATATATCCTTCCGTTCGATACCCTTTCCGGTTCGGACGGCAGCGGTCTGTTTGACATTAATGTACAGGCACCGGACATTCCAATTGAGAAATTTGAGGAAGTTTTTACTCCATATGCGGAAACGATGGCGGATTTCATCGATGAACATGCACAGAGCACAGACGGAACCATTCATATGGATCTGATTCATAAGACAGCGGAGGGTACTACCTGTGTATGGAATCCGGACGGAACGCAGATAAAGGATCTTCTGGGACAGATCGCCGGTCAGATTGAACAGGACGATACACTGGATGAACTTCTGAATAAAATTGCAGATGGTTACGAAAAGCTGCTGGAAAGAGATGCCGGCGCTGACGAAGATACCATCCGGACTCTTCGCAGCTTTTGCTCGGCAGCACCGGAACAGCTTCGCACGGCAGGAGAAGGGGCCGTCCGGGAGTATCGGCAGGGCACGTTTGTACTTACCCTGGCGAAGGATTCGGAAGGAAAGTTGTGCCGTGCAGATGTGCTGATCGGGGATCCGTCCGGCAGCAGTTCTTCCCACGAAGGCGGGACAGAAGCAGGGATTAGTTCTACTTATGAGGTTATGTACCAGAATTACGACGGCGCCTTCAGTTTTGAAATTGCAGACCTGGATCAGGTACTGGGGCTCCTGAGTATAGCGTACAGTGAGAATAATAAACATTACGCCGGTAATTTCAGCCTGACCATTAAGGGAGGATCGGTGGCGGATGGAGAGTATGACATCGATGCATCAACAAAATCCATGTTCTATGTGCCCTATGGTCATATTAATATACATATGATCGGCGGCATCACATTATCTCTTTCCGCAGAAGGGGAGACGGACGGCAGCGACAGGTACACGTTTACGCTCGGCGGCATGGAGATACCTGGCTTCGAATGGCCGGTAACCGGTCTTACGGTAGAACTTGAAAGCAAAGTGGCGGGGAGCGGTCCGGAAGCACCGGCTGGCACGGAGGTTAATTACACGGCCATGACAAATGAAGAAAAAGACGAACTTGGCAGTAAGATTGAGCAGGCCCTGCAAGAGTTTTTTGAGCCCTATATTATCAAATAAAATGATTTCTTTCGATGAATTTTCAATCATCGCGGCACAGGAAACCCGGCAGCTGCCCGCGTATGTATTCGATCAGCTGTCCGGAGGCGTGCTGGCGGATGAGCACGCCTATCTGCATCCGGCCCGTGCGGCGGATGACCTGTATATTCTCGGCACGTATACGGTGTCCGGAATGGGACGGCAGGTGGTACTGTATTACGGATCCTTTGCTGCGGTACTGGGGAACAGCAGCAGGGAAACATGGAGAGAACGGGTCCGCGCCGTACTGCGGCATGAGTTCCGGCATCATCTGGAAACAAGCGCCGGAGAATTCGGCAAAGACTCGCTGATCGAGGAAGACCGCGAAAGCATGCGCCGCTATTATATGATGCACGCCGTCCGAAAGACAGAGCATCCGGAATAAACGAAAAAAGAAAATAAGAGGATAAGGAAAAACGGCGGGGGTGTAAAGAATGTGCGGAAGATATTATGTGGATGATTCCACGGAAGAGCAGATCAGAAAAGTAGTAAAAGAGGTGGATCCCCGTATGAAGTGGGGAAAGAGGGGGGATATACACCCGACGGATGCGGCCGCCGTCATCAGCGCAAAAGCGGGGAACCTGTATGCAAGCGATATGAAGTGGGGGTTTGTAAGTTCCGGAGGGGGGCTTCTGATCAACGCCCGCTCCGAAAGCGCCGCACAGAAGGTAAGCTTTTCGGAAAGCCTGCTAAATCGCCGCTGTGTTATGCCGGCTGCCGGCTTTTACGAATGGAACCGTGCAAAGGAAAAAGTGAGTTTTACCTGGAACAGCCATCCGGTATTCTATCTCGCCGGTTTTTACAAAAGGTTTGGCGGAGAAGAGCGTTTTATCATTCTGACGATGCCGGCAAATGAAAGCGTGAGCTCTGTCCACGACCGGATGCCGGTTCTTCTGCCGGAAGAAGAGATAACTCCCTGGATTTTCGACAGCACGGTTACCGGGCGGTACCTCACCCGAACCGGTCCGGTTCTCACCCGCCGGCAGGAATACGAACAGATGAGTCTTTTCGGGTAAGAAACACCGGACAATGTAAAAAAGGCCGCAGGTACAGTTTCATTTGGATGAAACCGCGCCTGCGGCTGTTTGTTTGTCCGGATGTCTGTCAATCCAGCGGTTTCTGATAATAGTTTCCTACAATCCTGTTTACGGTATCCACGGTAATAAAGGCATCCTTATCAACTTTCAGAATGACTGCAATTACGTCCCGAAGCTGGTAGGTGTTGATTGCCATTTCCAGCATGGTATGGGGCTTGTGAGTAAATCCGCCTTCGCAGGGAATTTTTGTGATCCCGTGCCGGCAGATGTGGAAAATGGCCTGACATACGTCATCCGGCTTGTTGGTAATGATTTTCAGTTCGGTCAGTTTGAAGCGCTGGTGCATGGTATTGATTACCTGTGTAGACACGAACTGGAAAATGATGGAGTACAGCGCCTGATTCCATCCGAACATCAGACCGGCAAGAAGAAGGACAACCGCGTTGCCGGCCATGATGTAGTTCCAGGTCGGCCGGTTAAAGCGCAGAGACAGGTAGATGGCAATAAAGTCTGTTCCGCCCGAGCTTGCGTTGTTGCGCAGAGCGATTCCAAGAGCAAACCCGTTGACGACTCCTCCGAAAACAGCAATCAGAAGAAGGTCCGAGGTTATGGGGATGGCCGGTAAAAACGATGTAAAAACGGATGCCAGCGTATACCAGAGTATGGAATAGATAACGAATTTATGCCCGACTTTTGTCCACACGAATACGGTTGTAATTGCATTCAGCGTAAAGTAGACTACCGAAAAAGATATCCGAAAATGGAAAAATTTCTCCAATGCCTGGGAAATGAGCCGGGAAAGTCCGGCGTACCCTCCGGGAAAAAGGTTCCCGGAATGAACAAAGGAAACAAATCCGAAACTGTAAATGAGAGACGACAGAATAATCATACAGACGATGATCAGGTCACTTCTGGTGAATTTGATTTTCGTATTATTCATGAAACTACCCCCCGATGAACCTACTGATAATGATTGAAGTATACATAGTTTATATTAAATTAAAAGCCCTGACAAATAGAAACGTAAAAATAGGGTAAGGAATAGAAATATCAACTATTATTTTCGGAAGAAACATCCTTTGGCAGGAAGAAACATCATTATGCCGGAAGAAACATCATTAGGCCGGAAGAAATATCCATTGGCCGGAAGAAGCATCCTTTGGCCGGATGAAACATCCTCTGATCGGAAGGAGCATTCTTTGACCCCAGGGAACAGCACGAGGCAGAACACGGGATTTCCGGAAGCATATACAACCGATTCAGCGCATGTTATAATCGCAGATGTATCAGAAAATGGTTCGGGTTCCGGCTTCTTATGGAAAGGAGAGTCCGGAAAGAAAAGTTTACAAGAAGGAGTAATTATGATAGCAGGTCTTTCGTACTATCAGATATGCTGGTATTTTGTTATTTTTTCGCTTCTTGGCTGGGTGCTGGAGGTAGCCTATCATGCGGTGGCGCTGGGCAAGGTGGTTAACCGGGGGTTTCTGAACGGGCCGGTCTGTCCTGTGTATGGGTTCGGAGCGGTTGGTATTATCATGCTGGGCGACATGATTAGCGAGGATGGGTCGACGAAAAGCCTGAGTCCGTGGGTGATTTTCGTGATTGGCATGATTGTTGCCACTTTGGTGGAGCTGATTGCCGGATTTATCCTGGATAAGGCATTCCATGCACGATGGTGGGACTATTCAGACAAACCCCTTAATTTCCATGGCTATATCTGTCTGGAATTCAGTATTATCTGGGGGCTGGCCATTGTATTCGTGATTGAAATTATCTATCCGAAGATGGATCTGGTGACGGTGGACAGGATGGATCCGCAGTATGGCTGGTGGATCCTGCTGGTGATTTATCTTCTGTATCTGGCGGATCTGATTGTCACTGTGGCTGTTTTGCGCGGGCTGGACAAGAAACTGGAAGAACTGGACAATATACGAAAATCCATGCGCGTTGTCAGCGACCGCCTGAGCAGAACGGTTGCAAACACGACCATCCATACGGCACAGAATGTGCAGGAAGCACAGATACAGGCGGCGCTGGGCAAAGCGGAATTGAAGGATAACGTAGCAGTCAGAAAAGCGGAAGCACAGACGGCGATCAGTCTGGCCAGTGCCGATGCGAAGGCGGCTATTGATAAACGAAAGAGCGAGGCTATGCAAAGCGTGGCAAGAGTGCGCCAGGAAGCAGCCGCTCTCAAGGAAGAATACGAGCGCAAACTCAGGGCGCTGCCCAGCTATACGATCCGCCGTATGAGCCGGGCCTTCCCGACGATGCAGCTGCACCGTCATGCAGAAATGTTTGCCAAAGTGAAAGAGTACATCAGCGGAACAGCCCGGAAGCAGGGGAACGGGGAAGAAAGCAATTCACTGCAAAAGTGATCAGCCATGCAGGTATTGACGCAGTCCCGGCAGCTGTGCCTGCATATCGTGGTAGCCCTGCCAGTACAGTTCGCCCAGCTTGTCAAGGTCTGTTTCAAAACGGCGGACACTGACAGGTTCTTTGGGAGCGATGACAAATACGCGGCCTTTCTTTTCCTGGCGGTCCAGTTCGTCGAGCATGGAATTGTAGCGTTCCGGGCTGGTCAGAAGATCCTTCAGAAGTTCCGGATAATTCCTGTAAAGCCGCTCGTCAATTTTCGTGTGCTCCCGTGGAGTATCTCTGAATTCACGGTGGCGCGTACGAACCACGATTATTTTTTTATATCCGTTTTCTTCTGCCCAGCGGAAAGGAACACAGTCCGAGATGCCGCCGTCCAGATACGGGGTATTGCCGATGATAACCGGTCTGGAAACATAGGGAACGGTTGCGGAGGTACGCGCATAAAATGCTATATCGTCTGCATCGTGACTTGTTTTGTACTCCGGTTTTCCGGTCAGACAGTTGGTGACAACGGTATAAAAATGACGGCGGGGATCGCACAGCCGTTCCGTATCCAGCGGATAATACCTGGCCATCTCATCAAAAAGGAACGAAAAGCCGGTGATGCCCTGATCCCTGATCATCGGCCGGACACCTACATAATCGCGGTCCTTGCGATATCCGAGATTTACACGCGCCGCATTTCCGATTTGTCCGCACATATAGTATATACCCGAAAGGGCACCTGCGGAGACCCCGATGACCGTATGAAAATTGAGGTTGTTTTCAAGCAGATAGTCCGTAACGCCTTCTGTGTACAGGCCTCGCCACGCACCGCCCTCCAGAACCAGGCAGCCATCGGTAATCTGGCTGTTGGACTGTCCGGATGGGATCAATGCAATATCCTTGTAGGTTTTGAAACTTCTGCTGTGATTTAATAATGCCATAAAAATCCTTTTCTATTTTCCAAAGACAACAAACACAATAAACACAAAGGAGCTTTCTGTTTTTTCATCAATTATACTACAGGATCAGGACGGAAAGGAACTTTTTAATGTCCTTTCTGCATTCTATTGTAAAGCCCGTTTCGGCTTGAAAGTATTAGATTTAATAACCTTTATCGTTTATCATGTGATAATATAGCGGGTAGGCTGCCTGGAAACGGCAGCTTTATGGCGGTTTTCAGATAAGCTTTAATTGCCGGAACACGGAGAGAATCAACTGCCGGAAAGGAAAAATTCATGAAATATCTTCTTAAGTATATGAAGGATTACAGGAAGGAAGCGATACTGGCACCGCTGTTCAAGATGCTGGAAGCCCTCTTCGATCTTTTTGTGCCGCTGGTCATGGCGGCTCTGATCGACAACGGCATAGCGAACCGGGACATACCGTATATATTCCGGATGTGCGCCATCCTCATACTGCTGGCTGTGGCAGGGCTGGCTATTTCCATCACTGCCCAGTGGTTTTCTGCAAAGGCCGCGACAGGATTTGCCGGAGATATCAGGAGCAGACTTTTTGAGCATATTCAGGAATTATCATTCTCGCAGATGGATATCTTCGGAGCCGATACGCTGATCACCCGCATGACCGCGGATGTGAACCAGCTGCAGAACGGTGTCAACCTGGCCCTGAGGCTGTTCCTGCGTTCGCCGTTTGTGGTGTTCGGATCTATGATTCTGGCATTCACGGTCGATGTCAGAGCGGCTCTTATATTTGTAGTTGCGATACCTGTGCTTTCGGCCGTTGTGTTTGGCATCATGCTCTGGACCATGCCGATGTACCGCAGAGTGCAGGAAAAACTGGACAAGATCATGACAGGGACCAGGGAAAATCTCACCGGTGTCCGTGTCATCCGGGCTTTCGGACAGGAAGAAAACGAGATAGAAAGCTTTCACGAAAAGAACCAGGATTTGTCACGTATGCAGCAGTTCGTGGGACGAATCTCCGGTCTGATGAATCCCCTGACCTACGTTATTATAAATCTCGCAACTGCCTGGCTCATCTATGCCGGAGCGGTCCGAATCAATGCGGGATATCTCACGCAGGGGCAGATGGTAGCGCTTCTCAACTACATGTCTCAGATACTGGTTGAGCTCATCAAGCTTGCCAACCTCATCATACAGATGACAAGGGCCGCGGCCTGCGGAGACAGGATCGCCGATATCCTCACGGTTGAGCCGAACATGAAGGATGGAAATTTGACTGCATCTTCCATGGAAGATTCGGATACGGTTGTTGAGTTCCGTGATGTTTCACTCACGTACGAGGGCGACTCGGGAAAAGCGCTGGATGGAATTTCATTTTCTGTGAAGCGCGGACAGACCGTAGGAATTATCGGCGGCACCGGAAGCGGCAAGTCGTCACTTGTGAATCTGATCCCGAGGTTTTACGACGCAACGGAAGGAGAAATTCTGGTAGGCGGTCATGATGTACGGCAGTATCAGCAGGAGCAGCTTCGAAGCCGCATCGGTGTGGTGCTCCAGAAGGCCGAGCTTTTCAAGGGAACCATCGCTGATAACCTCCGCTGGGGAAAGGAAGATGCCTCGGAGGAAGAGATGCAGGAGGCTCTGTCGATATCACAGGCGAAAGAGTATGTCGACAAGAAACCGGGCGGCACATCATTTGAACTGGAACAGAACGGCCGCAATCTTTCGGGAGGGCAGAAGCAGAGACTGACCATAGCCAGGGCGCTGGTCAGGAAGCCGGATATCCTTATCATGGATGATTCCGCTTCGGCGCTCGACTTCGCGACGGACGCGAAGCTTCGTATGGCTGTCAGAAAAGCGAGCAGCAGTCTTACGACATTCATAGTGTCGCAGAGGGCGGCGTCAGTACAGTACGCGGACATGATCCTCGTCATGGATGACGGAAAGCTGGTTGGCAGCGGCACGCATGACGAGCTGATACGGGATAATAAAGTATATCAGGAAATCTATTACTCTCAGTTCCCGAAGGATGAGACCGGGGATTCCGGCAAAAAAGACCTGACGCAGCCCGGAGCCGGGAAACAGGACATGGCCGACGGAAAGGAGGCGGAGTGATATGGCAGGGTCAAAGGAAAAGAAAAAGGTTAACCGTGCGGGCCAGACACAGATTATAAAGAAAGTGCTCCGCTACCTCGGGCGTTACCGCATATTCCTATGGGCGTCACTGCTGCTGGCGCTGATCACAGTGGTCATGCAGCTCTATATCCCGAAGATCACAGGAACGGTAGTCGACTACATGGCTGGCAAAGGCCAGGTGGACTTTGACGGTGTCGTAAATGACGTAGTGAAGGTCATTATAGCGGCATGCATCGCGGGGCTTGCACAGTGGCTGCAAAACCTGTGCAATAACAAAATGACCTATGATGTTGTCAAGGATATCCGCAACGACGCTTTTGACAAGATCGAAAAACTCCCGCTCAGTTATATCGATTCACATCCGGTCGGGGAGATGGAGAGCCGTGTCATCGCAGACGCGGACCAGTTTGCGGACGGGCTTCTGATGGGTTTCACGCAGCTGTTTACGGGTGTCATCACCATAGCCGGTACACTCATTTTCATGATATCGATTGACGGCTGGATAGCTCTTGCTGTTGTGGCGCTGACCCCTCTTTCATTTGTCGTGGCAGGTTTTATATCGAAGCGCTCGTATAAGATGTTCCGCAGGCAGTCGGAGCTTCGGGGTGAACAGACCGGGTTCATCAATGAGATGGTAGAAGGGCAGAAGGTAGTCAAGGCCTTCAACCGCAGGGAAAAAACGGTGGAAGAGTTTGATGAGATCAATAAGCGTCTCACGGAAACTTCGCTTAAGGCGACATTCTTCTCATCCATCACGAACCCGTCGACACGTTTTGTAAACAGCATCGTTTACGCGGTAGTCGGTGTGACCGGCGCTGTAAGGGTTATCCACGGGGGTATGACGGTCGGCGGGCTTACAGCTTTTCTCTCATACGCGACGCAGTACGCGAAGCCCTTCAATGAAATCTCAGGCGTTGTCACGGATCTTCAGAACGCTGTCGCCTGTGCGGGGCGGGTGCTTGAGCTCATCGAGCTTGAACCGCAGGTTCCGGACGCAAAGGATGCCATCGCGCCGGATTCATTCCGCGGACAGGTCGATGTGAAGGATGTGGACTTCTCTTACGTTAAAGGACAGAACCTCATCCGCGGTTTTAATTTGTCCGTGAACCCGGGTCAGAAGATTGCCATCGTCGGTCCGACGGGATGCGGGAAGACGACGCTTATCAACTTGCTGATGCGCTTTTACGACGTGGACAGCGGTGCCATATATGTCGACGGGACGGACATCAGAAAGCTCACAAGACACGCTCTTCGTGAAGGCTACGGTATGGTGCTGCAGGAGACATGGCTTAAATCGGGCACGATCCGGGAAAATATAACGATGGGAAATCCCGATGTATCCGAGGAGGAAATGATCCGTGTTGCGAAGACCTGCCATATTGATTCATTTATCAGAAGGCTTCCGGAAGGGTATGATACGAAGGTTTCCGAAAACGGTGAGGACTTCTCTCAGGGACAGAGGCAGCTTCTGTGCATTGCGAGAGTTATGATGTGCAATCCGTCCATGCTCATACTTGATGAGGCAACATCCTCGATCGACACCAGGACCGAGCTTAAGATACAGGATGCGTTCAACGCTATGATGGTCGGAAGAACCTCATTCATCGTCGCTCACAGACTTTCAACGATACGAAACGCTGACTGCATTCTCGTTATGAAAGACGGACATATCATAGAAAAGGGAACCCACAATGAACTGATGCAGCGGCAGGGTTTCTACTATGATTTGTACCAGAGCCAGTTCATGGGCAGAGTGATTTGAACAGGCATGACGGATCTTCAGACGCTTTTCCGAAATCACGGATTTGTTTTGAAGTTACTGTTCATGGTCTTAAGATGTGCAAACAGAAGATCCTGGATATAAAAAAATGCCGGCAGCGGTCAGCTTCCGTTGCTCATCCGGCGGCGATGGCTTATAATAAAGGTTATCGCAGGTAAACAAGGTATGGAAGCAGTTGAAAAACTGCAGAAAGGAGAAATGGATGTTATTTTATAAATGCATGGGATGCGGAAATTTTGTAACTTTTCTGACAGAGAAGACGGCATGTACTCCGAAATGCTGCGGCGAGCCGATGACCGAACTGAAGGCGAACAGCACTGATGCCGCGCAGGAAAAGCACGTTCCGGTTGTTACGGTAGACGGAAACAAGGTAAGTGTCGTGGTTGGTTCTGTGGCTCATCCTATGACCGAAGAGCATTACATTCAGTTCATTGTACTGGAAACGGCAGACGGTTTCCAGAAAAAAGATCTGAAACCGGGCAGTGCACCCAGGGCAGAGTTCGCTCTGACGGAAGGTGAAAAACCGGTCACGGTCTATGCTTACTGCAACCTGCATGGACTGTGGAAAGCAGATCTGTGATCAGAAATCGTCTTTCAGGCAGAATAAGCTGATCTGCAGCAGCGCAGTCAGAAAATAAACTGATCTGCAGCAACGCAGGCAGAATAAGCTGATTTGCAGCAGAGAAATTAAACTCCGCGTGGGAATTCCTTTTGGAATTCACCGCGCGGTTTTTAATTAATGGTTTCATTTTTGCAGAAAATGGATTAAAGTAAAGAGCTGTAAGGATATAACAGCGAATGATAAACATAAAAAGATATGAGTGTCAAAAGTACCTTTTGCCACTCATTTATGATTACGCGTGGTTTCGTTGCTCCGCAACTCCCACCATGCTGCCACATTCGGCATTTTCGTGACGCTTTCGCGCCACTTCATGCCTCATGTAGGGCGTGTCAATAAGTCCTGCCACCACTCGCATGCAAGCATGCGTGGCGGCGGACTTTTGACACAGTAATCATAAAAAGATAAAACATCAAAAGATAAAAAGGGGAAAAGACAGGGTAAGGTACAGAGATTACATATGAGTAAAGATAAGACAAAGAATATGACGGAGGGCAATTCGATTGCTCTGATTGTTCAATTTATGATGCCGCTGCTGGCGGGCAATCTGTTCCAGCAATGCTATAATCTGGCGGATTCCGCTATTGTAGGGCAGACGCTCGGCGCGTTATCCCTCGGGGCGGTCGGTGTTTCCTCCAGCGTTCAGTTTCTGGTGCTTGGATTTTGCATCGGCTCCTGCGTCGGATGCGCGGTTCCCGTGGCGCAGCGGTTCGGAGCCGGAGATTACCGCGGAATGCGCCGGTATATCTGGCACGGTATATTGCTGACGATCGCGCTCGGGATTGCCATTACCCTGGTTACAGCTATTTTGTGCCCTCAGATTCTGCATCTGCTTTCCACGCCGGATGATATTTTTGCACAGGCGTATCAATATCTGCTGATCATATTTCTGGGTATTCCATTTACGCTTCTTTATAATTTTACATCCAGTATTTTGCGTGCGGTCGGCGATTCACGAACCCCGTTTTTGTTTCTCAGCGTTTCCACCGTGCTGAACATTTTCCTGGATTTGTTCTGCATCCTGATACTGCATTGGGGAGTAGCAGGCGCCG
This sequence comes from uncultured Eubacteriales bacterium, assembly GCA_900318615.1. GTDB lineage: Bacteria > Bacillota > Clostridia > Lachnospirales > Lachnospiraceae > Merdiplasma. Next base: position 47,702 of record ONLK01000008.1, on the reverse strand, counting down.
CCATTGCCACCATCGGATCGCAGGCGGTATCCGGTTTCCTGTGTCTTCATTATATAATCAGGAAAGTGGAGGTCCTCCACATCTGCCCGGAGGATAAGGTATTTAGCAGGAAACGGATGGGGGATCTTTTCACGATGGGTATTCCCATGGGGCTTCAGTATTCCATCACCGCGATCGGAAGCATGGTGATGCAGTCTGCCAACAATTCACTCGGAACCACGTATGTTTCCGGCTTCACGGCAGGAATGAAGATCAAGCAGTTTGCCATGTGTCCGTTTGACGCTCTGGCGACATCTGTTTCCACCTTTGCCAGCCAGAACTATGGAGCCGGGAAAACAGACCGTATCCGCAGGGGAATTAAAGAAGGAACAATCATGGGAATCCTGTACGGTGTAGGGATCGGCCTTGTACTTATCTTCTTTGGAAGAAATATGTCCATGATCTTTGTAGACGGCCGTGAGACAGCTGTGCTGAATGCGGCCGGAAAGTATCTTCGCTGCATGGGGTATTTCTACTGGGTACTCGGAATTTTAAATGTTGTGCGCATGAGTATTCAGGGATTGGGCTGGACCGGATGGGCTATCCTGTCCGGCGTTGTGGAGATGATAGCCCGCTGCGCGGTATCCTTTATGTTTGTGCCGCGCTTTGGCTACGGAGCCATCTGCTGGGCAGACCAGACAGCATGGATCAGCGCCACATTCTACGTAATTCCTACACTTATTGTTGTTCTGAAAAAAATAGAAAAACAGATAAATTCAGTCAAATCCTCATCCGTCAAATCCTCAATTCAATGATTTGCCGTACATCGCCCAGAACAGCCTGCCGCACGAAACCGTGCGGCAGGCTGTTTTGGGCTGGGCTTCACGGCGGAACAGGTGCGGCATATCCCGGCATTGGCCGAAACTTTCGCGCAAGCTTATTTAGCATGGCGCAAAGGCTGGTCATCTGCCTGCCGGCATAGCCCGGAACAAGACGCGGCGAGAAATCCGGGCTAATGTTCAGCCTATAGCCGCGCACTTTCCTGACCCGGAACAAGACGCGGCGGAAGTTCCGGGCTAATATTCAGTCTATGGCCGCGCGCTTTCCTGACCCGGAACAAGACGCGGCGAGTGGTTTGGGCTAATGTCCAAGGTATGGCCGCGCACTTTCCTGACCCGGAACAAGACGCGGCGGAAGTTCCGGGCTAATGTTCAGTTTTATGCCGCGCGCTTGAATAGCCCGCAATAAGACGCGGCGAAAGTTCCGGGCTAATATTCAGACTATGGCCGCGAACTTGAATAGCCCACAATAAGACGCGGCGGAAGTTCCGGGCTAATATTCAGCCTTATGCCGCGCGCTTGCATAGCCCGCAATAAGACGCGGCGAAAGTTCCGGGCAAATGTCCAGTCTTATGCCGCGCGCTTGCATAGCCCGCAATAAGACGCGGCGAAAGTTCCGGGCTAATATTCAGTCTTATGCCGCGCGCTCGCATAGCCCGGAGCAAGACGCGGCGAAAGTTCCGGGCTAATATTCAGACTATGGCCGCGAACTTGAATAGCCCGCAATAAGACGCGGCGAAAGTTCCGGGCTAATGTTCAGTTTTATGCCGCGCGCTTGCATAGCCCGCAATAAGACGCGGCGAAAGTTCCGGGCTAATGTTCAGTCTTATGCCGCGCGCTTGAATAGCCCGCAATAAGACGCGGCGAAAGTTCCGGGCTAGTGCTCACGGTATGGCCGCGCGCTCGCATAGCCCGGAGCAAGACGCGGCGAAAGTTCCGGGCTAATATTCAGTCTATGGCCGCGCGCTTGAATAGCCCGCAATAAGACGCGGCGGAAGTTCCGGGCTGGTGCTCACGGTATGGCCGCGCACTTGCATAGTCCGAAACAAGACGTGGTGAAGAATCCGGGCTAGTGCCCGGCTTTTCCGCTGCGATTTGCCGCAAATTATCTCTGCGAATACAACAATTATCTATAGCCTGAACCGCAAATTAACTTTATAATGAAGAAAAGGCCGGCGTTCAGACGGTTTTTATATTAAAATATTGCCGGCAGAGGGAGATTGATGATGTAAAGCTTTGGTAAGAAGCAGATTGCTGCCTTCGGGCTTGGCGCCGTGGGCAAGGACATGGTGTATGCACTGAGTGCTTCCTATGTCATGTATTATTATCAGGATGTACTTGGACTTTCAGCGTCGTTTGTCGGGCTGATCCTGATGATTGCGCGTGTTTTTGACGCGGTCAATGATCCTTTCATGGGTGTGATTGTCGCAAAAACGCACAGCCGTTTCGGACGTTTCCGCACGTGGATATTTACAGGAACCGTACTGAATGCACTGATTTTGTATGCACTGTTCAGTGCTCCGGACATTTCCGGAACAAGATTGATGGTTTATTTCTCCGTTATCTATATCCTCTGGGGCGTGACGTATACGATGATGGACATTCCGTTCTGGTCGATGATTCCGGCGGTGACGGAAAAACCAAAGGACCGCGAGAACCTTTCCGTGGTCGGCCGTACCTGCGCGGGAATCGGAAATGCGCTGATTACGGTATTCACAGTTTTGTCCGTGACTGCGCTCGGCGGGTCAAATGAGAGAAAAGGGTTTTCTATTTTCGCGCTGATAGTTGCCGTTCTCTTCCTGATCACGGAGCTGTGGCTGTGCCGTTCCATCCGCGGTGAAAACGCGGAGGAGAAGATGGAAACGACTTCCGTCCGGGAGATGTTTCGGGCGCTGTTCCGGAACGACCAGGCGATGGTGACGGTAGTGACCATTGTTCTGATTGATTTTGCCCTGTACATTACCTCCAACCTGATCATTTACTTTTTTAAATACGATATCAGCGGTGCCGGGTGGCAGGGGCAGTATACCATCTTCTCCATGGTCGGCGGAGTCGGGCAGATTCTTGGCATGATGGCCGTATATCCGCTGCTTCGCCGGAAACTGAGCAACCAGAAGATTTTCCGACTGTGCCTGGGCGCAGCAATATCCGGCTATCTGCTTCTTCTGATTTTATGCATGAGTCCGCTGGTGCACCAGATGGTGATCCTGTGTGCCTGCGGTCTGCTTGTGTTTGCCGCCAACGGTATGCTGACAGTTCTGACGACCGTGTTTCTGTCCGCATCGGTTGATTACGGAGAGCTTAAAACAGGCATGCGGCAGGAGTCTGTTATCTTCTCAATGCAGACATTTGTCGTGAAATTGTCGTCCGGTCTGGCTGTATTCGTCACCGGAATCGGTCTGGATCTCATCCATCTTCATGGAAATAATTCAAAAACCGGTGAGATTGTGGCGCAGAGTGCTTCCACCCTGACCGGCCTTCGCCTTCTGATGACCATTCTGCCGATGATCGGGCTGGTGGCAGCTTTGCTGGTGTTTATAAAAAAGTTTATGCTGACGGATGAAAGAATAGAGCATAATGCACAGGAACTTAAAAAGAAAAAAGAAGTGCAGGGCAGCCGGCTGAATTAAACAGGTTCCCGGACAGAAAGAGATTAAAATTTCCGGACAGTAAGAGATTAAATTTTCCGGACAGTAAGAGATCATTATTTTATACAGATTTTTCATCCCCGGATCAGTCGTAGGAATATATGTCCGGTCCGGGGAGTATATAATGCAGTATATCCGGCTCAGCCGTAGGAGTGCAGGCCCGGCAGCAGGGTGTTGACACCGATGAAGGTGAACAGTACGACCGGGATGGCGATGATGGAATACCATGCCATGAATTTCCCGTTCTTTTTCCGCATCAGGCGAAGATGCAGATAGACGGCATAGAGGATCCAGGTGATCAGCGCCCACACTTCCTTCGGATCCCAGGTCCAGAAAGCACTCCAGGCCTGTTCAGCCCAGATGGCTCCGGAAACGATAGTTACTGTCAATAGCATAAATCCCAGAGTGATCAGGCGGTAGGACATATAGTCCATTTTTTCAAGCCCTGCCGGGTCACTTTGTTTTTTTTCTGCGAGGAGATACCGCAGGCCGGCGGAGCCTGCCAGGATAAAGCAGGCATAGGACAGCGCGGCGGAGCCGATATGCAGGCCGAACCAGGCACTGCGCAGAGCAGGCATCAATTCCGTAATGTTTTTGGGCTGCAGGGCAGCGTAGGAAAGAATAAGAAATACCATTGGAATGGCTGCCGTTGTGATCCAATCCGCCTGAAAGCGCAAATGAAGGATCAGCAGGAGGAGGGCAATGCACCAGGCGAAGGCGGCCGCAAACTCAAACTGATTGCTCAGCGGTACCCGGTGTGCTTTGATACCGCGAATAACAATGTAGGCTGTGAGGATGATAAAAGACACGATAAAAACAATCCAGGCCGCCTTTTTAAGTCCCTGCTTTTTAAACGCTGCCGCGGCAAACTGAAGAATCATGGCGGCAAAACAAAAACCAAGCGAAGTGAAAAAGATGATATTTAGCATAATCGGTTTCTCCTTTATATGTTCCCGGTATCTTCCGTTTCAGCCGTCAAATCGATCCCGGATTTTTCTTTTGCCGGCATTTCCCCGGCATGGACGGGAGCCGACGGTTCGGAATTTTCGGCTGCAGTTCCATACTGCGCGGCTATCTCATCCAGTTTTATTTTAACCCCTTCCGAGCGAAGGCTCAGAAGGGAATATCCTTCCGGCCGGACGGTTACCAGAACCGGCATAAACAGGAACGTGATCGCCAGCCCTGCCATCATGATCAAAAATGAAATCAGCAGGCAGGTATTGATGGCACCGGGCGTGTACTTGGCACGAAGTCCCGGATATTCAACCGGCTCCTCAAACGTGTAGGTAAGCCCGGCCACCGTGATGCTGTCTCCGGGGAAGGCGAGCATCGGCTGTGTGGAGCCATTCTCCATCACCGTGAAAACATAAACCGGGTTTTTGTAACTTCCGGAGGTTTCAGACACCAGAGTTACGTTTCCTTCCGGATCCTGAATGAAATCGGGATACAGATTGTCAAAAAGGATGCCGTTTTTATTATCGGAAGAAAGGACTTCGGATCCATCCAGATACAGATAGTCAGAAGCTCCCTCCTCGTTCGTGACGGTCACGGCGCCGCGGGTACCATAGGTCTGCTGATATATTTTCCAGTGACCGAAGGAAACCGGATGGTTCACTTTCAGGCTTCGCCGGCCGCTTTCTCTGCCGTTCGGAAGGGTAATATCAATGACACTTGAATAATCCAGCGTTCCGTCCGGAGCCTCAATGGAGAACGAGTCGACATAAACCTTTGTGCCATCACTGAGCGTAACGGAATCGCCGCTCATGCAGGTTACATCACTAACCTTTGGAAGATACATCGCCAGAGCCCAGAATATAACTGTCAGTAAAATCCCAAGATGAGTGAGAAAGGTACCATACCGGCCAAAACTGTTTTTGGAATAAACCTCGGCGCCGTCCGAAACATCCCTGCGGCAGTGGATTGAGCCGAGATAGTTCCGCACTTCCTGTGTCCCTTCCGCGGTGAGCTTCACCTTCACCGGGACGGCAGAGGCCATGCTTTTTTCCTTCGCGGTGTACCGGACAACACGGCGGATTCGGAGGATGGAGCAGAGTGACAGATTAACACACAGGAGTGCACTGATCAGTATGAAATACCAGCTGGTAAAGATATGGTCAAACTGCAGGGCCAGCAGAGCAGATGCCCAGCCATAGCGCTCCTGATACACGGAAGCGGCCTCGCCCTGCGGGATGAGACTTCCAACGATGGAACAGATCAGGATGAGTCCCAGCAGAATGAGACCGAATTTCATGGACCGTAAAAATGAAAGAACTTTTTTCATGTCCGATTCCCTTCAAACGAAAACAGCTCCTCTCGTTCTTAAAACGTGAGGAGCCATGTCCGATCACACAGTCGTGTTAAGTCATATTAAGAATTATGATCCGGAAGAACCATTGTTGAACAGAATAATGAACAGAATAATTAACAGAATAATTAACGGGATAATTATTCGAAATTATCCGGCTTTTCCGGTGGAAGCTTCGGTTTTATCCATGAGACCGGCTGCCTGGCCGAGATATTTTTCCGCACTGTCCAGGCATTTGGCGGTTAGGGATGGATTATGCGCGCCTTCGCTGTTCTCAACGAATACGAAATCCCAGTAGAACTGAGCGTTGCGGGCAGCCATGCGGATGTCATTGAGTTCATCCTCGGTGTAATCACCGCTGGCAGCGGCTTTCTTCAGTTCATTGGTCATATCTTCCAGCCGGTACCCCAGATCACTGGTACGCTCCTCGGTCTTTTTCTGGATGTCGGCTACCTCGGACGCCAGATCTGCGTGGCATCTGGAGCAGTCATTCTTCAGAAGCTCTTCATTTTTCAGCGGACTTATCCAGTAGTGACTGGTATAGGTTTCGCCATTGTCATTCACAGCAGCTCCCATGTGGCAGTCAGCACAGGAATAGGTGGAAGCCATCGGGCTTCCTTCGCCCATATAGGTTTCGAATTCAGGATGCTGAACCTTGATTTTGCGGACGCCGGTATTCTCATCGACCCAGTCTGCATACGGCTGTCCATCCTGAAGATATTCTGTATTGTAGTAGTTCAGAATGTCATCCGGGTTCATGGTGCTGTAGCTCGTGTACGGAAGCGAGGTAGCCTTTGTATCGTTGTCAAAATAATACTCTACATGGCACTGGGCACAGGAAAGCGTTTTCGGATCGATCGTGTCGATGTCATTGCCCAGAGCGTTGGCCAGATAGGTATGTGTTACATACAGAGTTCCCGGCTCGTTTTCATGGCAGTGGAAACATCCGAAGGTTTCGGTGATCTGGGACTGAACCTCCTCGAATGCCTTTGAGTAGGCAGCGTCGCCTTCCTGCAGAGTCATCGCAGTGAAATCGGAGGTTTTGCAGGTAAAGCAGTTTGCCAGTTTATGCGGCCGTCCGGTAGATGTAACATCATCGATAACGTAGCTGTGGCCGCGGGCACTGTCATACTGAATAGCGAAACCGTAGCCTTCGTACAGTGTTTTCAGATACGGATACTCCTCCAGATAGTCTGTCTGTTCAGAGTTTTCCTCGTTCTTCATGTAGGATTTGTAGATGTCCGGATACTCCTCCGCCCAGTCTTCGGCTTTGGTCACAGTAATGCCGGTATTGGTTTTGGCCACTCTGGCACCGGACTGTTTACCGGCAGTTTCGGCGGTGTCTTTTTCGGAAGATGCCGCTTCGGTTTCATCTTCCTTTGCGTCCTCTGCGCCGCCTGCCTGCTGCAGACAATCCTTTAGAGCAGTCCGGACAGCTGTAGATGTTACGGTTGCACCGGCAACCCCGTCTATATCGGCGCTCTGAGCATCCATAACCTGCTGTTCCAGCGTTTCCTCCGCGGCCGCACCGATGGATGGCGTTTCGCCTGAGGAATCAATATCGGCTTTCTCAATGCCGTCTTCCGTAACGGTCAGCGTAACCGTAACGTCACTTTCCATACCCTTCGCGGATGCTGTATATGTCCCCGGCGTGAAGGCCATGGCGGTCATTCCGGCGGACAGCACCAGCCCGGCGGTAAGGCTGGCGGAAAGAATAAGATGAACACGACGTGAAAAATCCTTTTCATCTTTTCCCTTCATATTTCCCCTCCTGTTTTGACTGTGGAAAAGGTCAAAATCTCACAGCCCGAATAATGATGCGGGTGACAAAGTCATACCCCGATTTATGCAGGCATGACCGGGTTATGACTTTGAGACCCTGGCATCAACATATTATGATGTTTTTAGGGCTTCTACCCTGGCATTATCATATAATAAGTTAAATTCATTATATGTTATAAAACTATCAAAGTAAACCGGATTTCCGGAATTTGCGTCTGCAAAATTATCCGAAAATATTCCGGAATTTTATCTGTTTTGATCATTCGTCCTGATCTGCAATTGATCCGTTTTGATCGGCATTCTCGTGACGCTTTCGCGCCACTTCATGCCTCATGTAGGGCGTGTCAATAAGTCCTGCCGCCACTCGCATGCAAGCATGCGTGGCGGCGGACTATTGACACTGTAATCATAATCAAATATCCGGGATAACCGGAAACTGCGCGGCGTACAGATCTGCTTCCCGCCGGATTTTTTCCTTATCGGCCGCGCTGGCCTTATCCTCCATAGCCAGTGTCATGAAACCGGCGGTGTGCGCCGTATGGACGGCAGTGTAAATATCCTCCACAACCAGGCAGGCAGAGGGCGGAACATTCAGAAAATCCGCGGCTTTCCGGTAGATCAGCGGTTCCTTTTTTGTTGTATGGTAATCGTCACATATGAATATTTTGCGAAAATACGGATAAACATGAAGGCGCTGCAGGGCAGGGAGCGCGAGAGCGGGCATACCGGCAGATACGAGTACCATAGGAATATTGCGCTTATCCAGGGCCTCCAGAAAACGGGCGGCTCCCGGCTTCAGGGGAACCTCCTCACGGTAGGAGCGGGCAATCATCTCCGTAATCTCCTGCCTGACCCTCGCAAAGGAGCGGGAAAGATGATAGTACTTTCTTATATATTCACAGCCTTCGTCAAAGGTCATGGAAAAGAGAACCTTGTCAAGCGCGGTAACCGTTCCCGGAGCACAGGGATAGACGGATGGATCCAGAAAATGCATATAGCGCTCCCCGATGTTCATCCACACCGGCATGGAGTCGAGCAGTGTCCCGTCAATGTCAAAAAGCACGGCGCGGGTCTGTGCTGCCATTTCTCTAATATCCATAGATGACCTCCCGAAAAGCAGTAGTGTCTTCCTATCATATCACACTTCCATCGGATCGGGAATGGACCGGTATTTACACAGAATTTAATTTTCAGGGATGTCATACTTTACTTTCCGAATTTACGATAAAGAAGGTATCGAACAGACAGTAAGATACAGCGATGCGGCCGAAACAGGCTGAGATTGCAGAAAAAATGAAAAATTTTACTGCGCACGGCAGCCGGAGCAGACCGCAATGACAGGAGGAGATTGTATGAACTTGAAAAGAAGTATGACACTTGCAGCATGCCTTGGACTTTCAGCAGCGCTGACCGTACCGGCTTTTGCTTCTACCTCTCACTTTGAGGACAGCAGTGCTCAGGAGGACTGGGATGCGTGGACGAAGGAATGGGAAACCGTATCGGCTGATTATACGAAGGTTTCCATTGCTCCGGGCAGGGACGAGACGGAACTGAACTTTGCATGGCAGAGCAAGGTGGAAGAGGGTAAGGATGCCACTCCGGTAGTTCTTCTGGGTACAGACGAGAATAGCCTGACCGAATACACCGGAAAGACAACCGACGTCGACGCTGAATATACCGGCAGCGATGCCTATGTTTCCAACAAGGTAACCGTAACCGGACTTGAACCGGACACTACCTATTATTATGCGGTTGAAAGAAACGGTGAGCCGTCGGACGTTCAGACCATCACAACCGGTAATCCTTCCGATTTCAAGTTTATGTTCGTAGGCGACCCGCAGATCGGCGCCTCCAAGGGCCAGCCGCAGGGTGATGGAGAACTGGCGGAGGAAAGCGGCGTGGATAATACGGCAGCCAGAAACGATGCTTATGCATGGGACCGCACCCTGGACATTGCCACCGCACAGGATCCGGATATCGACTTCATTGTAAGCGCCGGCGACCAGGTTAACCACACCGGCAGCGCAAAGGAAGAAGAGTACGCCGGCTTTCTGAATGCCTCTGCACTGGCGAACCTTCCGATCGCCACGACCATCGGAAACCATGACTCTTTGAATGACGATTACGCCAACCACTTCAATGCACCGAACATGACGGAGAACGGTACTACGGCAGCCGGCGGTGATTACTATTATTCTTATGGCAATGTGCTGTTCATCGTGCTCAATACCAATAACTATAACGTTGCAGAGCATGAGGAAACCATAAAGGCCGCCGTCGACTCGGACAGTGACGCTCAGTGGAGAATTGCCTGCCTGCATCAGGATATCTATGGGTCCGGCCTTGATCATTCCGAAACCGATGGTATGATCCTGAGAACTCAGCTGACACCGGTGTTTGATAACTATGACATTGATGTCGTTCTTCAGGGACATGATCATACCTACAGCCGCACGAAGCTTCTTACCAGCGACGGAGAAGATCATGACAGCTATGAATTCAGGCTGAATGCAGACGGAACCGATTATGACTGGGATCATGCACATGATACAACGACGGACCAGATGATTGCCTTCGCGGAAGAAACCGAAGAAGGTCAGACGGAAAACGCCGAAGCGGAGAGCGAATTCCAGTCCAAACTGGATGCCTTCCGCGCAGACAACAACTGCTACACCATCGAGGATACCAATAGCAGCGAAGTTACGGATCCGGCCGGCATTCTTTACATGACGGCAAACTCCGCTTCCGGCTCCAAATACTATGAACTTCTGCCGACACAGCAGGACTATGTAGCTTATCGTTCCCAGAACTGGCTGCCAAGCTATTCTGTCATCGGGATCAGTGGTGATACGTTCACCATCAATACGTATCAGGTCAATGATGACGGAACAACCGAACAGATTGACGATACCTTCACCATCACCAAGACAGTCCGGTAATATATCGAAAATCCGCACCGGGTAAGACCGGAGAGGAAGAATATAAAAATACTGACGACCGCAGGTCAGACCGTGTACATCACTCTGGCCGGCGGTTCTTTGATATTCGGGGATATTTATGAAAACGAAAAAAGGCAGAATTCGCAAAGTCCTGTTGGCCGGAGCACTGGCAGTTATCTGGATTTTACTTATCTACATGGTAAATCGTGGAATTGAGAAAACACCACTCAACAATTATGAAGGAGTGACCTTCGAGAGAGGTGTTGTCACAGAAATCATCAGGGACAATTATCAGGAAGAAACAGGCGTCCGGGAGGGAAAGCAGGTCCTGATGGTGCGCATGCTGACCGGCACGCACAAGGGCGAGGAGATGGAGACAACAAGCTCCAACGGCATGCTGTTCGGGGCGGCATGTACGGTCGGCATGCATGTCATCCTCATGCAGTCAGAATCCGGCAGCGGGAAGACGGTGATTACGACCGTGTATACGCAGGACCGGGAGATCCAGACATACATTTTTGCAGCGCTCTATATAGCGGCGCTTATACTGATTGGAGGATGGAAAGGTCTGAAAGGAGCCGTGGCCCTGATTTACACGGTTGTCACCGTAATCGGGCTGTACCTTCCCCTGGTTTACCGGGGGTATTCGCCCTTTTATGTTGCCGTCTTCATCTGCGCCATTACAACGGTGGTTACGATGCTGCTGATCGGAGGACGGACCCTGAAAACACTGGCAGCCATCATCGGAACCGTCGCCGGCGTTGTTATGGCCGGCGCCGTTGCCCGACTGTTCGGACTTGCCACCGGCCTTTCCGGATGGAATGTTTCCAACATTGAAACTCTGGTTGTTTTGTGGGATACTGATGGTGTCCGCGTGAGCGAGCTTTTGTTCGCCGGGCTGCTGATTTCTACTCTGGGAGCGGTCATGGATGTGGCTATGTCCATTTCCAGCGCCATGGAGGAGGTTCTGCATCAGAATCCGAAGCTGAGCCGCCATGAACTGTGGAAATCTGGTATGCGTATCGGCCGGGACCTGATGGGAACCGACTCAAACACATTGATTCTGGCCTTCGCCGGAGGTTCCATGAGCACGCTGGTACTTGACTACGCGTATGATCTTCCGTACCGCCAGATCATCAATTCGAATAACATTGGTCTGAGCATTATGCAGGGCCTTTCCGGCAGCTTTGGTGTCGTCCTGGCGGTTCCGATGACCGTCACCTTTGCATCCTTTTTATATAAGACGATCGGAAAGAAAACCGCCGCGGCAGAGGCGACCTTACCGGCAGGCATCGAAAATCTGCCGGCCGCAGCAGAGACGGGAACGCCGGAAGATGCTGCGAATTCGCCGGCCGCGGCGGGGAGAACGGCAGTATCTCAGGAAGTACAGATGCCGGACCATGCGGCTTTGCCGGCTGCAGACCGGGAGGATAAGACAGTTGGAAAACAGTGGGATGAACGAGACGAAAAAAAGAAAATTTCCTCTTTTTGAAAAGGTGAAATCCGATCACGATGTTCATGTTTATATCGAAGAACAGAACAAATCGATGAAGGCGCTTCATTATACCGAGCACAGCTTTGCACATGTCGCCATTGTCACGCAGCGGACGGAGTATATACTGGATACGCTCGGTACGGATGAGCATACGATTGACCTGGCCCTGACGGCCGCCTGGCTTCATGATATCGGGAATGTGGTTAACCGGGTGGATCACAGTCAGTCCGGTGCGCTTATGGCATTTCAGATTCTGAACCGGCTGCAGGTTCCGGCGGAGGATATTGCCCCGATGATCTGCGCGATCGGAAATCATGACGAAGGGACCGGAGTGCCGGTAAGCAGGATCAGCGCCGCCCTGCTTCTGGCAGATAAATCCGATGTGCGCCGGAGCCGTGTGCAGGAGGAGGATGTTTCCAAATACGATATTCATGACCGTGTCAATACGTCGGTAACCTCCTCGGAGCTGAAAATCAACCAGGATCACACCGCCATCAAGCTGAAACTTCATCTGGATACCCGCTTCAGCGCGATCGGCGAGTATTTTGAAATCTTCATGGACCGGATGATCCTTTGCAAGAAGGCAGCCGAATTCCTGGGGCTGGAATTCCATCTCATCATTAACGAACAGACACTGATCTGAAAAAAACATCGGAATCAGCCATAAGGGATGCAAACAGGCGGACCGCTTCTGAAAACCGGACATCCGGCAGAAAGAAGCGGCTTTTTTATAGAACGATGCCGGAGCAGCCCTGAAATTTATAGCTTTAAAGTGATGATAAAAATGAGATCGAAAGGGGAAAACTGCTGAAATATTCTCTGCCGGGTGGTAAATTATAGGTAAAGTTTGACGGGCGATGGTTTTACGGGAGGAGGATTCGATCGGGTATGAACCTTGGAAACTTTTATGATGGAAAAGAATTTGAGACATACCGTTTTCTGGGGGCACATGTAAAAAACGGAGGGGTTATGTTCCGCACGTACGCACCGGCAGCGCTCAGGGTGTGCGTTATCGGAGAATTCAATCACTGGACGGATACACCGATGCATCGCGTGGAAAACGGTCAGTTCTGGGAAGTGTTTATCGCGGATGCAAAACCGGGACAGATGTATAAATATCGCATTTATAAGCAGGATAATTCGTTTATGGATCACGCGGATCCCTATGCGTTCAGCTCCGAACTCAGGCCGGGAACAGCCTCGGTCATCGCCGATCTTGAAAAATACCATTTTCATGACAGCAGGTGGATGCAGAAGAGGACGGATAATAAAAACAAGCCGCTGAATATCTACGAGCTTCATCTTGGTTCGTGGAGAAGAAAGGATGACCCGAAGGAGCATATCCGAAAGCTGGAGGAGGCGAAGGAAAAGGGCGAGGGTATTGATGTGTCCGGCGGCTGGTACCGCTATGAGGAGATTGGAGATCTCCTGATTCCGTATCTGAAGGAAAACCATTTTAACAGTGTGGAAATTATGCCGCTGAATGAATATCCTTCTGATGAGTCCTGGGGATATCAGGCGCTTGGCTTTTTCAGCGCGACATCGCGCTACGGACAGCCGGACGGGCTGCAGAAGCTGGTTGATCAGCTTCATGCAGCAAATATCAGTGTGATCCTTGATGTGGTGACCGTACATTTTGCGGTGAACGATTTCGGCCTCTGGGAGTACGACGGCACTCATCTGTACGAGTATCCGAACCAGGCGGTCAGCCACAGTGAGTGGGGCAGCTGCAATTTCAGCCACTCCCGCGGGGATGTGCGCTCCTTCCTGAACTCTGCTTCCGATTTCTGGATCAGCATGTATCATTTCGATGGACTTCGATTTGATGCAGTCGGAAATCTGATTTACTGGCAGGGAGATCAGGGACGCGGTGTGAACACGAATACCATCGAATTTATCCGCAGTATGAACGACGGACTTAAGCAGCGCCATCCGCAGGTTATGCTCATCGCGGAGGATTCCTCCGCCTATCCGGGGGTAACGAAGCCGGTTTCGGAGGGCGGACTCGGGTTCGACTATAAGTGGGACATGGGCTGGATGAACGATACGCTGAACTATTTCCGGACGGATCCGCCGTATCGTCCGGAGAATTATCATAAGCTCACCTTCTCCATGCAGTATTTTTATAATGAAAACTATCTGCTTCCGCTGTCGCACGATGAAGTGGTGCATGGAAAGGCGACGATCATTCAGAAGATGGCCGGCGATTATGAAAAGAAGTTTCCGCAGGCCAGGGCCCTGTACACGTACATGTTCGCTCACCCGGGCAAAAAACTGAACTTTATGGGCAATGAGATCGGTCAGTTCCGCGAGTGGGATGAGAAGCGGGAGCAGGATTGGGATATTCTTCATTTTCCGGTGCAGGATGCCTTCCATCACTTTTTCATGGATCTGTGCAAGGCTTATGAGGACCACAGCGCGCTGTGGGAGATGGACTATTCCCGGAACGGCTTTGAGTGGCTGGAGGCAGACGCTGTCCGGACATGCGTGTACGTTTTCCGGAGAATGTCATCCGCGGAAGTTATGCTGTGCCTGTTCAATTTTTCCGACCGGCCGCAGGTATACACCTACCCGGGCAGGGGCAAAGAGACGCTCGAGCTTGTCATGGATTCGGAGGACAGACGCTACGGCGGAAGTACGGCATCCCCTGTAAAAAAGATCCGGGTGACAGATTCCGGCTGCACCTTTGACCTGCCCGCCTTCTCGGGAAGATGCTATACCCAGAAGAAAGCAGAGTAAAGACTGGTGAAACACCCGTGAAATAGCAGCGGTGCAGTGGGACGGGGCTGAAGAACAGGGAAGGCTGCCGGCATGGCCGTAGGCAGAACGGAAAAACACGGTTTGTCCGGCTGTAAACAAATCAGGAGTAAACGTGAGAGTATAGAAAGGACTTTAAATGGAACGAGAACATCTTGGGAGCCGTCTTGGGTTTATCCTGCTGAGTGCAGGATGCGCGATCGGCATCGGCAACGTATGGAAGTTTCCATGGCTGGCCGGGCAGTACGGAGGAAGCGCATTCGTACTGGTTTACCTGGTATGCCTGATTGTTCTGGGCATTCCGGCCATGTCCATGGAATTTGCCATGGGCCGCGCGGCACAGACCAGCCCGGTGAAAATGTATTATAAACTGGAGCCGAAAAACAGTAAATGGCATCTGCATGGCTATGTGTGCCTGGCAGGGAACTATCTGCTGATGATGTATTACACCACCGTAGCCGGATGGATGATCCTTTACTTTGCGAAGACGGCATCCGGAGCTTTTGACGGTCTGGACGTACAGGGAGTTTCCGAACAGTTCAGCCGTATGTTGGCCAGTCCGCAGCAGCTGGTGACGGCTATGATCATTATTGTCGTGCTCGGTTTTTCCATTATCGCACTGGGACTGCAGAACGGGCTGGAACGTGTGACGAAGGTTATGATGCTGGCGCTGCTGGCGATTATGCTTGTTCTGGCCATTCATTCCGCCGCGCTTCCGGGCGGAAAAGAAGGACTTTCCTTCTATCTGCTTCCGAACTGGAAAACGATGAAAGAGGCAGGCGTATGGAGTACCATTACCGCAGCCATGAACCAGGCATTCTTCACCCTGAGTATCGGCATCGGCGCGATGGCCATCTTCGGCAGCTACATAGGAAAAGACCGTTCCCTGTACGGAGAGTCAGTGAATGTGGCTATTCTGGATACCTTTGTGGCATTTACCGCCGGTCTGATTATTTTTCCGGCCTGCTTTGCCTACGGAGTGGAACCGGGGGCCGGCCCGTCACTGATTTTCATCACGCTGCCGAACATTTTTAATCACATGGCGGCCGGAAGGGTATGGGGTTCCCTGTTCTTTGTTTTCATGACATTTGCAGCCTTTTCCACGGTTCTGGCTGTGTTTGAAAACATTATGGCGATGACGATGGACCTTCACCACATCAGCCGCAGGAAGGCAAGTGTCCTGTGCTGCATCCTGGTCATCCTTCTGTCCCTGCCGTGCGCTCTCGGCTACAATGTCCTTTCCGGTGTTCATCCGTTCGGGAAGGAAACCTTCCTCGACCTGGAGGACTTCCTGGTCAGCAACCTGATCCTTCCGATCGGTGCTTTCATCTTCGTACTGTTCTGCACCACAAAAGCAGGCTGGGGCTGGGATGCCTTTGTAGCAGAGGTGGACACGGGCAAGGGGCTGAAAGTTAAAAAGTGGATGCGTCCGCTGTTCACGTTCCTGATGCCGGTCCTGATCGTCATTATTCTGGTCGCGGGACTGATCTGAGACAGGAAGAAAAGTCCGGATTACGTGAAATCCCTTGCGATTTTGATGAATTCCTGTGCGTGGTACGGCAGATAACTGTTCCGGCGGTAAGCGGCCACAAAGTCGATGGTCGTGTAAGGCTCACCTATGGAAAAGCATGCAATCTCGTCTTCCAGATCCATGTGCTTCAGATGGGTTTCTGTAATAAAGTAGAGACCGTAATTCTTTGCCGCCAGCTGTGCCGCCGCAGGGATGTTTCCGGTTGTGACAATGATGTTTGGCTCAAAATGCGCTTTTCGGAAGACACGTTCTGTGGCATGGCGCGTCATCTGATTCTCCTGCTGCATGATAATAGGCGCGTCCTTCAGCCTGCTTATATCCATGTGCGGATATTTACAGTCCGGGCGGGATTCTCCAAACCGTACAAGATCATTTCGCCGGCTCATGATCAGAACCAGCTCTTCGTGGGAAATGATTTCATAGTCGATGTTCGGATTTTTTTCGACCAGATTAAAAAAGGCCAGGTCGATCTCGCCCGAAAGGATCAGCTGTCTTAACTGAGCCGAATTAGTCTCGTGCAGGTCCAGTCTCATATTTGGATAGAGACTTTTGAAGATAGGAAGCGTGCAGGGCAGCAGATAGGTCGCCCGCATGGAGGGAATTCCAATCTTCAGAAGACCGACATTTCGCTTGACAATGTCATTGATTTCATGGTCAAGCTCGCTCTTTTCATTCAGGATTTGTGTGGCGTATTCAATATAGCGTTCTCCGATATAGGTTGGTATGTATTTGTTTCCGACCCTCTTGAACAGAGGCTGTCCTATATCACGTTCCACATTTTGAAGAAACCGGGAAAGCGACGGCTGAGTCAGATAGATAGACTCGGCCGCTTTTGTTATATTTCCATATTTTGCAATCGCCAGGACATAACTCATATCTTTGAAATCCATAGCTCACAATCCCCCATCCTTCTATATCACCCGGGTACAGAAAAAAATAATGATGCCAGGATCCCGGGGGCATACCCTGATTCCTGCGAACATGAGCGGCACAGAATCTTTTGACCTCAGATGAAGCCACGAATTGCTCCGTTTCCTCCGGACTCCCGTCCTGGCTTTATCATTATAGCATACATCATACATAAAACGCATGAATATTTATTAAAATATGCATTGGATTTATTCTAATCCGAATGATAGATTAAAGCCATCAGGGCGGTTCGCCGCGAAAACGAAGACACAGGCAGTTCGGCAGGGCTGAACCGGGCTGCAGCGGCTGAACCAGGCTGCGGCAAGTCTTTCACCGGGAAATGGAGGAAATCAATGCTATGGTAAAATTGTTTGATGGCGGTGTTTATCTTGTCAATGGAACGGAGCTTGTTCCGGAGGCGGAGGTGCAAAAAGCCGGGGGGCTGAACGGAAAAAAATGCTCCCCGGAAGAGGGAAGGAAAGGCACCATTGCCTACGGAATCATGGCAAGTCACAATCAGTCAGGGGATATGGAACATCTGAAACTTAAATTTGATGCGATGACGTCCCATGACATTACCTATGTCGGGGTTATCCAGACGGCCCGCGCTTCCGGAATGGAAAAATTCCCCCTTCCCTATGTTCTGACCTGCTGCCACAATTCGCTCTGCGCAGTCGGAGGAACAATTAATGATGACGATCACATGTTCGGACTGACGGCAGCGAAAAAATACGGCGGGATCTATGTGCCTCCTCACATTGCGGTGATTCATCAGTTTATGCGTGAGATGTATGCCGGCTGCGGAAAAATGATCATCGGCTCGGACTCTCATACCCGCTATGGCGCGCTTGGAACCATGGCGGTTGGAGAAGGCGGCGGGGAGCTGGTCAAGCAGCTGCTGGAAGACACGTATGACATTGCGTATCCGGGTGTTGTCGCCATCTATCTTGACGGGAAGCCGGCTCCGTTCGTGGGCCCGCAGGATGTGGCGCTGGCCATTATCCGTGCCGTATTCAAGTGCGGCTATGTCAAGAATAAAGTCATGGAATTTGTGGGGCCGGGCGTTTCATCTATGACGACGGACTACAGGAACGGTATTGATGTCATGACGACCGAGACAACATGTCTCAGCTCCATCTGGAGAACCGACAGCGATACGAAAGCCTTCCTGGAGAAGCATAACCGGGGAGAAGACTTTGCTGAGCTGAACCCCGCGGACGTGGCGTATTACGATGGCTGCGTGTATGTGGATCTGTCATCTGTAAAACCGATGATTGCCCTTCCTTTCCATCCGTCGAATGCATTTGAGATCTCCGAGCTTTATGAAAATCTTGAAGATATCCTTCGGGAGACCGAGATTGCAGCGGAGAAGGTTGCCCGGGGCCGTGCACCGTATACACTGTGCGATAAAATTACAGAGGATGGAAAACTGCGGGTTCAGCAGGGGATCATTGCAGGCTGCGCCGGAGGAAATTATACGAACGTCGTAGAGGCATCTCACATGCTCAAAGGCAGGAGCTGCGGCGACGGCGAGTTCTCACTGGCGGTCTATCCGTCCTCCCAGCCGGTTTTCCTCGATCTTGACAGAAAGGGGATTCTTGCAGACCTGATGGATGCGGGTGCCATCATCCGGACGGCCTTCTGCGGCCCGTGCTTCGGTGCGGGAGATACGCCGGCCAATAACGCTTTGTCGGTCCGCCACACGACGCGCAATTTCCCGAACCGGGAAGGAAGCAAGCCGGGACAGGGACAGATGTCTGCGGTGGCTCTTATGGATGCCCGGTCGATTGCGGCAACGGCGGCGAATGGGGGGATTCTGACATCCGCTGAAGAATTTGACGTCTGGGGTGATGTTCCGGAGTACAGCTTTGATGATAAAGCGTATCGGGCAAGAGTCTATAATGGCTTCGGAAAGGCCGAACCGGAATCAGAACTGAAATTCGGACCGAATATCAAGGACTGGCCTGTTATGGAGGAATTGGGCGAGCATGTGCTTCTGAAGGTTGTCTCCAAAATCCTGGATGATGTTACAACAACCGATGAACTGATTCCGTCCGGAGAAACATCCTCCTTCCGCTCGAATCCTCTTGGACTTGCAGAGTTTACCCTGTCAAGACGCGATCCGGAGTATGTCGGCAGAGCAAAAGAGGTTGATAAGGCTG
This sequence comes from uncultured Eubacteriales bacterium, assembly GCA_900318615.1. Taxonomy (GTDB): domain Bacteria; phylum Bacillota; class Clostridia; order Lachnospirales; family Lachnospiraceae; genus Merdiplasma. Next base: position 28,356 of record ONLK01000008.1, on the reverse strand, counting down.
AACGCTCGCGGGCGGCTGGGAAAAATCCGGAGGACATGAATCCGGAACTGAAGGATGTCCTTGCGGCGATTCGTACGAAGGGCGGGTTGGAAGATGTAACCTGGGATCAGATCGAACTTGGATCGACCATCTATGCGACGAAGCCGGGCGACGGAAGTGCCCGCGAACAGGCCGCTTCCTGCCAGAGGGTGCTGGGCGCGCTTGCCAACATCACGAAGGAATATGCTACGAAACGTTACCGCAGTAATTGCATAAACTGGGGAATGCTGCCGTTCCATCTGAAGGGCGAGCCGACCATGTTTGAAGTTGGCGACTACATCTTTGTTCCTGGAATCAGGACTGCCCTGAAAGGAGATTTGAGCAGCCTTCCGGCTTATGTTGTCCGAAACGGCAGGACAGAAGAGATTGAACTGTTTATTCAGGAACTTACACAGGAGGAGCGGGAGATTATCCGCAGAGGATCGCTGATTAACTATAATCGTTCCAAAAAAAGCTGACCGGCACAGGCAGAATGTGCTCTGCCGGTAGGCAGGAGGTAAAACACACTTCATGGAAATCGCCATGAAGTGTGTTTTTTGAAACATACCATGCAATAAACGCATGAAATTTATCAAATATATGCATTAGACTTATGGAAATCCGGATGCTAGAGTGAAAGTGTCAAAGAAAGCAGAGTAACCATTGCAGACGTGGTGATTTCAGTTCAGGAGGCTGAATGTTATGAATGGTATGAAGAAGATGAAGCTGCCGGTTAAGATTATCCGGGGCGGTACCAGCAAGGGTGTGTACATTCTCGAGCAGGATCTGCCTGAGAACAGAAACGAGTGGGATCCGATCCTGCTGAGCCTGATGGGAAGTCCGGATAAGAAGCAGATTGATGGGCTGGGGGGATCGCAGTCCGTTACCAGCAAGGTGGCGATTGTGAAGAAATCGGATGTTCCGGGCGCAGACGTGGATTACACATTCGCACAGGTATCTGTTGATAAGCCGATTGTCAGTTATAAAGGAAACTGCGGGAACATTTCTTCCGGCGTCGGACCTTTTGCCATTGAGACCGGACTGGTCAAAGCCGGTGAAGGGACGACCAGTGTGAGAATCTTCAATACCAACACCGGGAAGCTCATCATTGAAGATGTGATGACAAAGAACGGGGAGGTGGAATATGATGGAGATTTTTCCATCGCAGGCGTTCCGGGTACGGCTTCTCCCATCAAGCTGAAATTTGTAGATCCGGCCGGAACTCTCGGCAGGGGACTTCTTCCTACCGGCCATGCAGCGGATATCCTCAGCGTTCCTGATTTTGGCGAGGTAGAGGTATCCATAATCGATGCGGCAAATCCGCTGGTATTCGTTCGGGCAGAGGATCTGGGGCTGAGTGGAAAAGAGCTTCCGGATGAACTTAATGCGGATGCCGGCAAGCTGGAACTTCTTGAAAAGGTCAGAGGACTTGCGGCCGTCCGGCTCGGTCTGATTGATGATTACAGAAAATCCGCCTGGGAGACGCCGGGGATTCCGAAGATGACATTTGTTTCCGCTCCGGCAGCGTATGTGACGGCAGACGGAAAAGAGATAAAGAAGGAAGAGATCGATCTTCTTTCCCGCATGATGTCGATGCAGAAAGCGCATCCGAGCTACGCGATGACGGGGGCTATGTGCACGGCGGCCGCAGCGGTCGTTCCGGGCAGCGTAGTGAGGAAGGTACTGGCGGATCATGTGGATACGCAGTTTATCCGGATCGGACACGCGGGAGGGATCCTTGAGTGCGGTGTTGATTATAAGGAAGCAGGCCCGATTCCTGTTATTGAAGATACATTCGGCTTCAGAACCGCGAACCTGTTAATGGATGGAGTGGCATCGGTTAAAATAAGCTGATCGCCGCCACAGGAACATAAAAAAGAAGGGAATTTTTGATTATGAGTATGGCAGTTGTTTCACTGATCGTCCTTGCGGTTGTCGTTGCGATCGGTTTTATCCGGAAAATGAATATCGGCTTCATCTCTATCGGTGCGGCCTTCATCGTCGGGACGGTTGGAGGCATGTCTGCGAAGGATATTGCAGGCGGTTTCGATGCCTCAATGTTTGTTACGCTGGTCGGCGTAACGTTTCTTTTCGGCATGGCGTCTCAGAACGGAACGCTGGAATTGTTCTCCAGGAAAATCATCGCGCTCGTCGGACACAAAACATATCTGATTCCGATCCTGATGTTTGTTCTCTCTGCTTTTATTTCTGCGATCGGACCGGGACATATCGCGGCAGGTATCCTGATGACGACATTTGCGGTTTATCTTGCGTTTGAGCTGGACATCAATCCGATGGCGACGGCCCTGTACGCAAAGCTGGGCGCCAATGCCGGCTGTGCGTCACCGCTTTCACTGACAGGCATCCTGGCAAAGAAGCTTTCGGATCCGCTGGGATACACCGGCTTCGCGGCTCATCTGTTTTTCTCGACGCTGCTTTCCGGCTTTGTTTTCACCGTGATCGTATACATCATCTATAAGGGATATAAGGTACATGCCGACAACCCTATGAAGCTCAGCGAACTTCCGAAATTCAATAAGCAGCAGCTTCTGACCATGGCAGCGATTGTCGTTATGGTGGTTTTCTGTATCGGCTTCCACTTCGATACCGGTCTTTTCGCCTTTATCTGCGCAACAGTTCTTCTGCTGTTCGGATGTGCCGATGAAAAGAAGGCTATTAAATCGATCCCCTGGGGCACACTGATCATGATTTGCGGTGTCGGCGTTCTGATTAACGTCATCAAAACCCTGGGCGGCATTAACCTGATTTCCGATGGATTAAGCCGGCTGATGACAAGGGGGACGGCAGAACCGATCATGGCGGCTACCTCCGGCATTCTTTCCTGGGTTTCTTCCACAACCGGTGTTGTTATGCCGACTCTGTATCCGATCGCGGATCAGATCGCACAGCAGTTTGCAGGCGGCAGTTCCATGTATGTAGAACTTATTTCCGCTATTACGGCAACTTCATTCGCGGCTGCGATCAGTCCGCTGTCGACAGGCGGTGCAATCATCATGTCCTCATACTCAGCTGCAAAAGAAACGACGACAGCTGAAATGAACAACATGTTTAAGACGCTCTTCCTTCTTTCGGTAGCAAACGTTGGCGTTAATGTGATCATGGCAGCGCTTCATGTTTTTACACTCGGCGGGATGTTTTAAGCAGCACTGTCCGGCACGAGGCAATATCCCGGGATCTCTTTACTGCGTTAGCGCGCGTCTTTTTCTTTTCGGATGTTTTAAACGTCTTTTTGCCCGTTTCTTACCTTCAACTTCTTTGCGAAAAGTATTGATTTGCTGCATTTCCAGTTCGTAATCCCTTTCAAAAAGTTCATAGCTCATGGTTTGCCGCAGCTGTTCATAGGGGACAGCCGCGGCAATCTTATCGATAACAAATGGCTTGGACTGGCGCAGATACTCATATTTGAAAGGATATTTGCGGATAATATCCTGCAGCTCCGGACGCCATAAAAGGGAGAGCTTTAATTTCAGGTTCAGGTTTGGGTTGGGCTGCGGCCTTCGATATATGTAAAAATCTGCTTTTCCGTCTATTTCTTCGACTGTAATAATGCCCCAATGGGGAGGAATATGTTCAGACACATGCAGTGCATGGCTTGTGCCGACGGCAGCAAAATTATAGTCGAAGTATCGGTCATAATCCGCCGCCTGACGCGAAAGCCGCGTGAACGTGTCTGCATCGCTCTTGATTTCAATCCCGCAGAACGAATCTCCGGTCACCATCAATACATCCGCGCGGGATGCGCCAATATCCTTTTCTTCGTAAATACGTATTTTCCCAAATTCAGTTTCCAGAAACTCAAAAAGCGGTTCCCGGATATCTTTATCTTTAAGCATGCAAATCCCTCTGAAAATTTCAGTCTCCGTCTGCGGCAGGCAGCAGCCACAGGCAGGCGGGGGAATCAATGTCACTTGTTTTTCATAACAGTATGATTTTGATTTGATTATAAAAGAAGGGACGGCGGACAGCAAACTATTTCTCTTACTGATTAAAATCCAAAAATATGCATCTAAATACTGCCGCGACGTTTATTCACATTCTTTACCCAAACTTTACGTTCATCCGCTATTTAATTTGATATGGGTTATTTATGATGGTGTTGTTCCCAAGAGGGTAAAGGAGGATAAAAATGATGAGAAATGCGAAATTAGCAGCAGTTGCAGCTTCCGTTGTTATGGCTATGACCGCAGCAGGAACTTCTGTTTCCGTATTGGCAGATGATGTATCCGGAAACGTAGCAACCAATGGTTCAACTTCCATGGAGGAAGTAATCGGAGCTCTTTCCGAGCAGTTCATGGAGGATCATCCGGATGTGACTATTACATATGATGCAACCGGTTCCGGCGCCGGCATTGAAGCCGCAAGCACAGGCGCCTGCGACATCGGACTTGCATCCAGAGACCTGAAAGATGAAGAGACCGCGAAGGGACTTCAGCAGACCACCATCGCCATCGATGGTATTGCGATCATCGTTAATGCAGATAACCCTGTAGATGATCTGAGTGTTGAACAGATTGCCTCCATCTACACCGGCGGGACAACCAGCTGGAAGGATGTCGGCGGCGATGATCTTGAGATTGCAGCCATCGGGCGTGAAGCTGGGTCCGGAACGAGAGACGGTTTTGAGACGATCACGGATACTAAGGATGAGTGTAAACTTTCTCAGGAACTGACATCTACCGGTGCTGTTATAGAAGCTGTGAAGAATTCCCCGAATGCAATCGGATATGCGTCCTACTCTGCAGTAGCACAAGGACAGGACGGAGTCAAGGTTCTTACCGTTGAAGGTGTAGCGTGCACCGAAGACACCATCGGTGACGGCTCCTATGTAATTCAGAGAGATTTCAACCTGATTACCATGAAAGATACAGCGCTCAGTGATGCCGCTCAGGCATTCTTCGATTACTGCACCTCTGAAGATGCAGCCGACCTGATCAAGGGCGCCGGCGTTGTTCCGTATGCAACCTCCGCAGCGGCGGAAGGAACGACGGAAGCGGCTGCAGCGGCTGAGACAGATACCGCGAAAGCTCAGTAAAACGAAATTTGACCGCATAAGCATCAGCAAACCAGAAAATGCCCGCGCGAATAAGCAGGACAGCTGCCGCACAGTTCAATACGAACGGATAGGGAACGGCTGTATTAGGCGCGGCAGAGCGGATTGTCTGCTGGCCGGCCCGGCTTTGCCCGGGCCGGCTGTACCTGTGTAAAGGAAAAGATACCATATGAATAATACTGAAACTGTAACAGTGGATGCCGCGGCAGCCGCCGGGGCAAAAGAAGCAAAGGAAAAGCTGAATGCAAAGGAAACCTTCTGGCAGGTTCTTTTTCTGATCTGCGGAATTATTGCGGTAGGCTTTGTGCTGGCCATTTCCATATATCTGATTATTTCCGGAATCCCGGCTATTCATAAGATCGGAATCTTCAAATTTATGTTTGGAACGAAATGGGCGTCAACGGCGGCGGAACCTTCCTTCGGCATTCTGCCGTTCATTCTCACCAGCATTTACGGTACCGCCGGGGCCGTGGTCATCGGAGTTCCGATCGGACTGATGACAGCGGTGTTCCTCTCCAAGGCTGCACCGAAAAAGTTCGCAGCTGTCATCAAAAACTGTGTTCAGCTGCTGGCCGGCATTCCTTCGGTTGTCTATGGTCTGGTCGGCATGATTGTTCTGGTGCCGTCTGTTCAGAAGGCGTTTCACCTTGCCAGCGGGGCCACTTTGCTGGCAGCCGTTATTGTACTGGCCATCATGATTCTGCCGAACATCATCAATGTTTCACTGACAGCGCTGGATGCGGTGCCGAAGGAATATGAGGAGGCTTCTCTTGCATTGGGGGCTACCAGGACAGAAACTTTCTTTAAGATATCCGTACATGCCGCCAGGAGCGGAATTGCGGCGGCCGTTGTTCTGGGGGTTGGAAGAGCGATCGGAGAGGCCATGGCCATCATCATGGTTTCCGGCAATGTGGCCAATATGCCCGGACTTCTGAAATCCGTGCGTTTTATGACAACAGCCATTGCCTCGGAAATGTCCTACGCGGCGGTCGGATCCCTTCAGAGAAATGCGCTTTTTTCGATCGGCCTTGTTCTGTTCGTATTTATCATGCTGATCAACGTATTTCTGAACGTAGTTATTAAGGGAAAGGGGAAAGAGCAGTAATGAGGAGAAAATTCTATAATGGCAGTATGAAGTTTTTTATGTATCTGTGCTCCTTCCTTACGGTGGCGCTGCTGCTTTTTCTGATGGGGTATATTGCCTGGCGCGGTCTTCCGCATCTGACATGGCAGCTGATTTCAACACAGACAAGCCACCGCGCGCATACCATCGGTATTCTCCCCAATATCCTGAATACCCTCTATATTATTATCATTACCATGATCATTGCGCTTCCGATTTCCGTCGGAGCGGCTGTATATCTGACCGAATATGCCACCAACCGTAAAGTGGTTGCCATCATCGAGTTTGCCACCGAAACCCTGACCGGCATTCCGTCCATCATCTTCGGCCTGGTGGGCATGCTGCTGTTTATTCAGCTGATGGGACTGAAATCAGGTATTCTCGCCGGAGGCCTTACGCTGGTTATGATGATCATGCCAACCATTGTCCGCACCACCCAGGAAAGTCTGAAGACCGTACCGATGTCGTACCGTGAAGGAGCGCTGGCGCTGGGAAGCGGAAAATGGTATATGATCCGCACGGTTGTACTTCCAAACGCAATCGACGGTATTGTTACCGGCTGCATACTGGCGATCGGACGTATTATCGGCGAGTCCGCAGCTCTTCTTTTCACGGCAGGTTTTGGTCTGAAACTGAATAGCTTTGTCAAATCGCTTCAGTCCTCATCCGCAACCCTGACGGTTGCCCTGTATGTATATGCCAGTGAACAGGGCGAAATAGACGTTGCTTTCGCTATCGCAGTTATCCTTATGCTGCTGACACTGCTGATTAACTTCCTGGCAGATCTTGCCGGAAAGAAACTCAGGAAAGCCTGAAAAGATGACAGATGATACGGAGGGAATAATTTTGAGCGGTACAATTGTATCCGTAAAGGGATTGAATTTATGGTACGGTGACCATCAGGCGCTGAAAAATATCAATGTTGACATCCCGCAGAATCAGATTACAGCATTGATCGGACCCAGCGGCTGCGGTAAATCAACTTTCATGAAGACCCTGAACCGAATGAATGATCTGATCCCGGGAGTAAAGATTAAAGGAGATATTCTGTACCGGGGGCAGAATATTTACGATGCCTCAGTGAACGTCACCGATCTGCGCAAGAAAATCGGTATGGTATTCCAGAAGGCAAACCCGTTTCCGATGAGTATTTACGATAACATTGCCTATGGCCCGAGAATCCATGGCGTCCGTTCCAGGGCGAAACTGGATGAGATTGTTGAGAAATCGCTGAAGGACGCAGCGATCTGGGACGAGGTAAAAGACCGGTTGAAGGCAAGCGCGCTCGGCATGTCCGGAGGTCAGCAGCAGAGGCTTTGCATTGCGCGTGCGCTGGCTGTGCAGCCCGATATCATTCTGATGGATGAGTCTACATCCGCGCTGGACCCTATCTCTACCGGAAAAATTGAGGAGCTTTGTCTGCAGCTGAAGGAAAAATATACGGTGATCATGGTAACCCACAACATGCAGCAGGCAGTCCGCGTTTCTGATTTCTGCTGCTTCTTTCTGCTGGGAGAACTGATTGAAGCGGAAGATACCAAAACATTGTTTTCGATGCCGAGGGATAAGAGAACCGAGGATTACGTGACAGGGAGGTTCGGTTGATATATGCGTTCTAATCTTGATAAACAGCTGGACACACTAAACCAGGAAATGATCCGAATGGGAATGCTCTGCGAAACCGCTATTTCCATGTCGTCGGATGCCGTACTGCGTCATGATGCCGCGGAGGCAAAAAAACTTCCGGATCTTCTGGAACAGATTCACGATAAGGATAAGCAGATTGAAAGCGTCTGCCTGATGATTATTCTGCAGCAGCAGCCGGTGGCCTCCGATCTGCGCCTGGTCTCCTCCGCCCTGAAGATGGTGACGGACATGGACCGGATCGGCGTTCAGTCGAACGACATCGCCGAGATTGTCACTATGAAGGGTATTGAAGGACCGATTGACAGAAGTATCCCGGTGCGGGAAATGGCGGACGCTGTTATTCACATGGTTACCGCTGCGGTGGATGCCTTTGTTAAAAGAGATGACAATATGGCGCATTCCGTGGTAAAATATGACGACAAGGTGGATAGCTGTTTTGATCGGGTAAAGGAAAAGCTGGCAGAGGTTCTGAAGAGAACCGACAGCGTTACGGGCAGGGATCCGGAAACCGGGCTGGACGCCGTTGCGGTTCTGGATATTCTGATGATTACCAAGTATCTGGAGCGTATCGGCGATCACGCCGTTAACATTGCCCGCTGGGTCATCTTTTCCATTACGGGTATCGATGAAAAACATGAAGGACGTATAACATGATTTATTGTGTTGAGGATGATGAGAGCAGCCGCGAACTGATGGTATATGCACTTAATTCCGCAAACCTGGATGCAGCAGGCTTCGAAAATGCGGCGGAGTTTTGGAAAGCACTGAAAAAATCGAAGCCGGATCTGATCATTCTTGATATCATGCTTCCGGATGAGGGGGGCATATCCATATTGAAGAAGCTTCGCGCGGACAGTGCAACCGAAAGCATTCCCGTAATCATGGCTTCCGCCAGGGGGACCGAGTATGACAAGGTAAACGGCCTGGATCTCGGAGCCGATGATTATCTGGCCAAACCCTTCGGAATGATGGAGATGGTTTCCCGGGTGCGCGCCGTACTTCGCCGGAGCGCAAAAAAGAATGTTCCGGAAATTCTGAAGGCCGGGGATATCTGCATGAACACAATGGAGCATACGGTGACGGTCCATGGGGAGAATGTTGAGCTTACCCTGAAGGAATATGAGCTTTTGAAGCTTTTTATGTCAAACATGGGAAGAGCCTTTACAAGAGATGTCCTCCTGGAAAATGTCTGGAATGACGATTTCGGCGGTGAAACCCGTACGGTTGACGTCCATGTGGGAACACTGCGGACCAAGCTGAAAGATCAGGGAGATAGGATCCATACCGTGCGTGGTGTCGGCTACAGAATGCAGGAGCAGGAATAGATTTTTCTGACGGAAAAGAAGCCGGCTGCAGGGGTAAAGCTGCAGCCGGCTATTTGCATACCTGGCGGAAGTTTGCTGCACCTGACTTCAGTGTGCCGGAGGAACAAAACCGGGAGGCAAAGTTTACGACACGACGGCAGCCGGAAGATGAATTTTGTACGGCAGCCGGCGAACAGGAGGAGCCGTATGACAAAGAAAATATTCAAATCGATTTTCGTCGCCGCGATGGTCGTGATGCTGGTATCCTTCGTCCTGATTTTCGGGGTACTGTATATTTATGTGAATAAAGTTTCCATGAATCAGCTGAGGATGCAGGCGGATCTTGCAGCAGCCGGCGTGGAACAAAGCGGCATCGCTTATCTGGACAGCCTTGACCCTTCCGGCTACCGGATTACACTGATTGAGCAGGATGGAACCGTCCTCTATGAAAGCAGCGATGCAGACGCGGACAAGATGGAAAATCATCTGGAGCGTGAGGAAGTTCAGGAAGCGCTGAAAACAGGAGAAGGAGAGGCGCAGCGCTTTTCAAGAACTCTGCTGGAGCGTTATCTGTACTGCGCCAGGAAGCTTGGAAATGGAAATATCATACGTCTGAGCCTTTCCCAGTACACGGCGCTGCGCATTTTCCTGACGTTGCTGGTACCGCTCATCCTTATTTGTATTTTTGCCATATTTCTGTCCATGCTTCTGGCCGGAAGACTGTCACGGCGAATCGTGAAGCCGCTCAATGATGTTGATCTGGACCATCCGCTGGATAATGAGGGATATGATGAACTCAGTCCCTTGTTCAAGAGGATAAATCAGCAGCAGACGGAACTGAACGAGCAGGAACTGGAGCTGGAAAATAAGCAGTCAGAGCTGGATACGATCCTCGGAAATATAAGCGAGGGGATGATCCTGCTTTCTGCGGATGGCCGGATTGTCAGCATCAATAATGCCGCAGCCCGGCTGCTGGGTACAAGCCATAAAGACGCCGGCGGCAGGAAAATCATCATGATCAATCGGAATATTGAACTTCAGGATGCGATTGACCGTGCGCTCAGCGGCAGAAAAAATGAACGTGTTATCACGCTCAAATCCCGCCAGTACCAGGTGAACGCATCGCCGGTGGCCGGTGAGAACGGGCTTCGGGGAGCGGCCATTGTTCTTTTCGATGTAACGGATAAGGAGCAGGCAGAGAGCATGCGGCGTGAATTCTCGGCCAATGTCTCCCATGAACTGAAAACACCGCTGCATGCGATCTCCGGATATGCGGAGCTTATGAAGGACGGCGTCGTCCGGGAAGGAGATGTCGTTCCGTTTGCGCAGAAGATATATAAAGAATCGCAGCGGGCTATTCAGCTGGTGGAAGATATCATCAGTCTTTCTCATCTGGATGAAGGTGCGGACGATATGGCCCGCGTAAAGCTTGACGTCTACAAGATTGTTAAAGCAGAGGCGGAGCGGTTATGCGGCGAGGCGGAGCGTGCCGGTGTTCAGCTGATTACGGAGGGCGAAAAAACGAAGATGACCGGCATACCGGCTCTGATTCAGCAGATCATTCACAATCTGATGGACAATGCGATTAAGTACAATCATGCGGGCGGAAAAGTAACAGCCTCTGTCCGCAGTCTGGGAGATGAGGTAGAGCTTTCCGTTTCCGATACCGGGATCGGTATTCCGGAGGCAGATCAGCAGCGGGTATTTGAGCGCTTTTACCGCGTGGACAAGAGTCATTCGCGCGCGATTGGAGGCACCGGTCTCGGACTTTCGATCGTCAAGCACGCGGTTCAGATTCATCATGGCCGTATTGCCCTGCAAAGCACTCCCGGCGAAGGAACCACGATCACAGTTACGATGCCGAAAAAATAATCAGAGCCTTTATGCCGCCCATTCCGGCGTGTTTTTCCGGGTTGGTGATTGTAAGAAAAAACATTTTATGACATAATAGCGGTGATGGGAGGCAGCGGTATGAAAAAAATTAATCTGAAAAAAGCTAATCCGGCACAGGCAGCCGGCTCGGAAACGGCAGATTTTAAGTGGATGGGAAAAGATACGGCCGCGGTGCTGATTGCGGCGGTGCTGACGGCGGCTGTCCGGGCCGGGTTTGAATACATGACCGGCGGCGATATGGATGCGCTTTCTCCGGGCTTTCCGGCCCTGATTGCATTTTTTCTCACTTTCTTTATGTTAAAACACAGGTTTTCATTTCTGCCGGTTGATCACGGCCGCCAGTATGCGGTGCAGGGAATGGCATCGAAGGGAAAACTCAGGGGCGTCGGAATTATTATGGTGATCTGCTTTCTGGTCACGTCCCTTGTCTTTGTCCGCTTTTCCTTCGAATACCTGATTTACGCAATCCTCATTTTTATTGAAATGATGAGCGGCTATCTGGACGATGCCAGCTCAAGTGCATGGCAGGACTATAAAAAAGGGGCTATCGACCTGGGAGTTTCCCTGCTGACGGGTATTGTATTCGTAGTTACGAACTCAACGAATACGTACATCGGAAAGGCACAGATCACGCTGCATCCGGTTGTCTATGTGGTTCTTGCGGCTGTTCTGGTATGGGCAAGCATTAACGCAACCAACTGCGTGGATGGCGTGGACGGATTGTGCGGTTCGCTGAGTATCATTACCATCCTCAGTATCGCGCTCATTTACATGGGTGATCTGAACCAGTCTTATTTTGAGTATTCGCTGATTATGGCGGGTGTTCTGCTGGCTTATCTGATCTTCAACACGAAACCGAGCAGTATGCTGATGGGTGATGCCGGCTCAAGAGCCATCGGTGTTTTGATCGCCATCCTGATCATGAAGAGCGGCCATCCGCTCAGTTACCTGGTATTGGCGATCGTTATGATCGTTGACGGCCTGACGGGGCTGGTAAAGGTGTTTTTCAAACGGTTCTTCCATATCTCATTTTTCAGGACCCTGAAAACACCGCTCCACGATGAAATGCGCCGGGATCTTCTGACCGGGGAGGATACGACTCCGAAGCCGAAGAAGCCGAGGGTAAGAAACTGGCAGGATCCTCAGATTGTAGCGCGTTTCTGCATCATACAGACGGCAGCCTCTGTCCTCTGGTATGCCCTGGGACTGTAAGACGCTTAATTTTGTTTAGAACAGGAGAATAGAAAATGGGGAACAAAGAATCAATTTCTGCAAGTATTGTACAGAAGGCTGAGATTGCCAGGGTTGTCCTGATGCCGGGAGATCCGCTGCGCGCAAAGGCAGTTGCGGATAAGTATATGAGCGATGTTGTACTTTTCAACGACACCCGCAACATGCTGGGATATACAGGAACCTATAAGGGCAAACGCATCAGCGTAATGGGACATGGCATGGGCGTTCCGTCCATCGGAATTTACAGTCAGGAACTGTACAGCCAGTTTGGCGTAGATGCGATCATCCGCATCGGCTCCGCCGGCGGTCTGGATATGGATGTTGAAGCAAAGGATGTTGTCATTGCGGAAGCTGCTTCCACAAATTCCGGTTATGGCAATGCCTATGGCATTCCGGGACAGCTGGCAGCCTGCGCGGACTATGAAATGCTTGAGGAAGCTGTAAAGAATGCCCGCGCAAAGAACGTAAAATTCAAGGTTGGCAAGGTGTATACTTCGGATTTCTTCTATTATCCGCAGAAAGACCTGAACGAAAAGCTGAGAGATTTCGGCCATCTGTGCGTTGAAATGGAAACAGCCGGCCTCTACTGGACAGCCTGTGCAAACGGGAAAAAGGCGCTTTCCATCCTCTCTATTTCGGATCATCTGTTCAAACCGGTCGCACTCAGCGCCGATGAAAGACAAAACGGCTTCACCGACATGATGGAAATCGCCCTGGATACGGCCGTTAAATTTGCGGAATAATCAGACCGATACGCTGGGCCATGCTGACTGCGCCGGTCTGGATGCACGGTTCAATTTGCAGAATAATAAGTTCAAATTGTCCATAAGCCGGAAAACCAGGAAAAACCGGACGGGCAGGAAGAAACCGGACAGGTCAGAAGGCCCGGGCCGCCGCACAAACACGTGCGGCGGCTCTTTTTTTCTGCGCGGATCGCAGCAGGAAAGCCGGCAGGAAAATCAGCAGAACGGCTGACAGGGAAATCAGCAGAACGGCCGGCAGGACAGGCAGCAGGATTTTTGCAAATGACCCGTAAAAAACGCAAATAGAGCTCAGAACACAGGTCCGGAGCCGGCATAGAAAGAAAAAGTTGAAAATAACCGGTTACTGGCGTATGATGGGGTACGATACCGACAGCACATTTTTATTTTTGACAGAAGAAGGTAGGGACAGCAATGGTTAAAGAAACGGTTATGTGGCATTCCGACCGGCTGGATAAGGATATGCATGTTAATGTTTACGGCTGCAAAGGAGTTCCGCTTCTTTTTTTTCCGACACAGGATTCGATGGCCGGAAGTCTGTATGATTTCGGCATGATCGGATGCATCAAGGATTATATTGAAAAAGGAAAGATTTGCGTGTTTACCGTTGATACGGTGGATAAGGAAAGCTGGTCCTGCACGGAAGGAATCAATTCATGGCGCACTGCCAGACAGGAAAGTTATTTTCAGTATATTGTGAATGAGGTTGTTCCGTTTATCCGTACCCGCTGCGGAAAAGTTCTTCCGCTGACCGCCGGACTTTCGATGGGAGCAGACCACGCGGCGATTACTTTTCTGAGACGGCCGGATCTGTTTCAGGGGCTGCTGGCGCTGTCCGGAGTATATGACTGCAGTTATTTTTACGGTAATTACATGGACGGCGATCTTTACAATAATTCACCGGAGCATTTTCTGGCGAACATGAATACGAACCATCCGTACATCAATCTGTACAATTCCAAAAGGGAAATCTTCTGCATCGGGCAGGGAGCCTGGGAGGAGCCCGGTGCTACCTCGCAGCATAATCTGCAGCGTATTTTCGATGAAAAGGGTATTCACGCCTGGTTTGACTACTGGGGAAATGATGTCAGCCATGACTGGTTCTGGTGGTTTAAGCAGATCCGTTATTTCCTTCCGTTTCTGCTGGGCGAGAAGAACATTCCCGAAGAACATTCCTAAGGTGCAGCAGAGCGGCGTTAGTTTCAAAGGATGGTAATTATTTTATGAATTTTATTTTTATTTCTCCGAACTTTCCATATACCTACTGGAATTTCTGTGATCGTCTTCACAGGAACGGAGTTAATGTTCTGGGCATCGGCGATGAACCGTACGAACAGCTGGATCCCCGGCTGAAGAAATCATTGACAGAGTATTATAAGGTTGCAACGCTGGAAGATTATAACCAGGTATTTCGGGCCACTGCCTTTTTTTCCTATAAGTACGGCAAGATTGACTGGATTGAATCCATGAATGAGTACTGGCTGCAGCAGGATGCGCGTCTGAGAACAGATTTTAATGTTACAACCGGCGTGCAGAATGGACAGATTGATTTTATCAAGGAAAAATCCCTCATGAAGGTTGTCTACAACCTGGCGGGCATTCCGACGGCGCGTCAGCACAAAGTGACAACACTGGAAGAGGGGCGGCGGTTTGTTTCCGAGGTCGGCTATCCGGTCATTGTGAAACCGGACATCGGTGTTGGCGCCAACAATACATGGAAACTGAAGAATGATTCGGAGCTCGTGGAATTTTATCACAACCGGGAGATGGGCGTTCACAGCGAGCCTTATGTGATGGAACAGTTTATCGAGGGAAACATCGTATCTTACGATGCCATTCTGGATTCAAACTGTGACCCGCTATTCGAATCCAGCACAAAGTGGCCGCCTTCGATTGTGGATATCGTTGTGGAGGACAAGAACCTGGCATACTATGTGCTTCCGGACGTTCCGGAGCCGCTGAGGGTTCTCGGCCGCCGAACGGTAAAGGCCTTTGGGGTCCGGAACCGCTTCGTACATCTGGAATTTTTCAGACTGGCTAGACCCTGCCCGGGGGTCGGGAACTATGGCGACTATGCGGCGCTGGAGGTGAATATGCGTCCGGCCGGCGGATACACTCCGGATATGATGAACTTCGCCCATGCTACGGATGTTTATCAGATCTGGGCAGACATGGTAACCACAAACAAGCGGATTCTTCAGCCCCACGGAACGGATGGCTTCTGTGTGTATGCCGGCCGAAAGGATGGGCATCCCTATGTCCACACCCATGAGGAGATCATGGCGAAATACGGTTCCTGCATGAAGATGCAGGAGGAAATGCCGGAGCTGAACTGGCCGCAGATGGGAAGATTCATGTACACGGTGCGCCTGGAATCCCAGGAACAGACCGATGAGTTTATCCGTTTCGTGCAGGATGAGCGGACTTCCCGGTAAATATCAGAAAAAGACTGTTTTATATGTTTGCAGAAAAAATCCCTGCCAGAGGTGAGCTATCATCTCCGGCGGGGATTTTTTGTGCGGAAAATTTTGCGGAATACTTCATCAGGACAAGAACATCCGGAATATTTTGCCGGATATAGCTCACGCTGCCTACACCGGGAAGATCGTCTGATACAGGCTGTTCATCAGCGGGATCGTAATGATACAGAGCAAAACGCCCATAATATTATAGATGCCGGCTTCCAGCGGCTTATTGTCGTATACAATGGCCAGCTGGGAGACGGTAGCTGCGGGCGGTGCCGCCATGGCCATGAAGGCAACCTGGAATACAGGAATCAATTCCGGTCTGCGCCGGAGCAGCCCGGTAGCGCAGAGAAGTGCGAGGACCATCAGCGGGAATACGATCAGCCGGAGGAGTGAAATTTTATAGGCTTTCTTAAGCGTAAATACATCTTTGAGACTGGCGAGGGCAATCGTCATACCGACAACCATCATCGATAAAGGCCCTACCGTGGATCCCAGACCGGACAGTGCGGTGAAAATAAAATCCGGGAAGCGGAAACCAGTCGCCATTATAAAAATTCCAATCAGAGTCGCCAGAACATTGGAGGTTGTCAGAATTTTTTTCAGCTGAAATTTACGCTGACCGCTGATCAGGCTTTCGCCGTGCGTCCAGACCAGCAGGTTAAACGGAATCTGGATAGCGGTGGCATAGAAAACCATATCCTTCCCCAGGGTCATGCTGATCAGCGGCAGGATCAGATTGCCGACATTAGAATAAATCAGAGTGGTCTCATCAACAGCATCCAGATGAAGCGGCTTTCGAAGCAGCCGGGCCGCCAGAATCCAGACCGCATAGACAGCGCAGGAAAAAAGAACGCAGAACCAGAAATTATGGATGCGCTCCGGTGTCATATCAATGGTAAAGGCATTGATGATCAGGCATGGTGTCAGGACATAAGCCACCATATTGGAAAGAGGCCGGATCCCCGCCGGGTCAAATACTTTCGCCTTTACAACCATATATCCGGCGATCGCCATCAGAAGCATGGAACAAAGTTTACTGATCAGTGTCAAAGTAAAAGACATGAGAAATACCAGCCTTCCTGAAGATGGAACGGCGGACCCGATAATCCGGGCAGCCGGAGAAGAAAATCTGTAGAAAAATACATGTATACAGTAGTGTAGCATGCATAAAAACTGCCTTCAATACAAAATGAATTTGCTTTTATACATAATTTATCATTATTTCGCATAATATTAGAGACAAAAATATGGAAATTGGGTTATAATAGCAATAATGCAATTCAATAACAGACATTGTGTTTTACAGGAGGGTTACATTGAGCAGAATTTCTATTCGTACAAAGTCTCAGTCACAGGCCGTGGTTGAGTCACTGTACAAGGACGTTGAACGGCGTATCATCGCCAGTCCGCCCGGACTGTGTCCGGTTGATCTGGCCGATTCATTCCTGAAGCTGTGCCATGCACAGACATGCGGCAAATGTGTTCCGTGCCGCGTAGGATTAAGCCAGCTTTCAAAGATGCTGGACAGCGTACTCGAGGGAACGGCAACGGAAGAGACGATTGATGAGATTGAAAGGACAGCCCGGGTTATTAAAAACTCGGCGGACTGTGCCATCGGTTTCGAGGCAGCCAATATGGTTCTGCAGGGAGTGATTGGTTTCCGCGACGACTATGAGGAGCATGTAAAGCATCACCGCTGCCTCGGTTCTCTGAATCAGCCGGTTCCGTGTGTGGCTCTGTGTCCGGCGGGCGTGGATATCCCGGGATACATTGCTCTGATTCATGCGGGGCGCTGTGCAGATGCCGTAAGACTGATCCGCAAGGATAATCCGTTCCCGACATCCTGCGGTCTGGTGTGCGAGCATCCGTGTGAAGCCAGGTGCCGCCGCAACATGATTGACGGACCGATCAATATCCGCGGGCTGAAACGCTATGCGTGCGATCACGCCGGGGAAGTTCCGGTACCGGCCCGTGCGGAGGAAACCGGAAAGAAGGTAGCCATCATCGGGGGCGGCCCGGGCGGACTTTCCGCTGCCTACTATCTTGCCCTGATGGGACATTCTGTTATGGTCTATGAGCAGCGTAAAGAACTGGGAGGCATGCTCCGCTATGGCATTCCGAGCTATCGTCTGCCAAGAGAACGTCTGGATGAAGATATCCATTCCATTCTGTCGGTCGGAGGGATCGAATATAAGACCGGCATCAGCGTCGGAAAGGATGTGTCGCTGGCAGATATACGGAAAGAATACAATGCGGTGTATATCGCGATCGGAGCTCATACCGACAAGAAGCTTAATCTGCCGGGCGAGGATGCGCGCGGAGTCATTTCTGCCGTGGAGATGCTGCGCAGCATCGGAAATGGTACGCTGCCTGATTTCAGCGGCAGGAACGTAGTTATTGTCGGCGGCGGCAACGTAGCCATGGACTGCACGAGAAGTGCACGCCGCCTCGGTGCCGATCATGTTACCTGCGTATACCGCAGACGTCAGATCGATATGACAGCTCTGCAGGAAGAGGTGGAGGGCGCCATTGCCGAGGGATGCGAGATCGCAACCATGCAGGCACCGGTCCGCATTGAGACCGATGAAAACTACAACGTAAAGGGACTGTGGGTTCAGCCGCAGATAACGGGACCGTATGATAAATCCGGCCGCCCGAAGCCGATGAAGGCAGATGCTCCCGAGAAGCTGATTCCGTGCGATATTGTGGTTGTAGCCATCGGGCAGGGCATTGAAAGCAAGCCGTTTGAGGAAGCCGGCATTCCGGTGAAGCGCGGTACCATCATGGCCCTGAACAGCGGAAGCGTTACGGATACCGAGGGTATTTTTGCCGGCGGCGACTGTGTATCCGGACCGGCTACGGTCATTCGTGCCATCGGTGCCGGGAAGGTTGCAGCAGCGAATATCGATGATTATCTTGGATTCGAACATGAGATTACGGTAGAGGTGGATATCCCGCAGCCGGTTCTGAAAGACCGCCCGCAGTACGGCCGGGTGAACCTGAACATGAGGGATGCGGCTGACCGCAAGGACGATTTCTGTGAAATTGAAAACGGCATGACCGATGAGGAAGCCTGCCAGGAATCCGGACGCTGCCTGCGCTGCGATCACTTCGGCTACGGTGTATTTAAAGGAGGGAGGACGGACAGATGGTAAACCTCACCATAGATAATATTCCTGTATCCTGCAAGGAGGGTACGACAATTATGGATGCGGCTGCCAGCATTGGTATCCCGATCCCGCATCTTTGCTATTTAAAAGGAGTTAACGAAATTGCAGCCTGCCGCGTGTGCGTGGTGGAAGTCAGGGGAACGGAGCGTCTGGTTCCGGCCTGCGATAACGCCGTGGCCGAAGGCATGACGATCTTCACAAACAGTCCCCGCGTGCGTGAAACGCGCCGGGTGAACGTGGAACTGTTGATGTCTCAGCACAGCGGTGAATGCATGAGCTGTGTGCGCTCCGGCAACTGCTCACTGCAGACGCTGGCCAACGATCTGAACATTCTGGATGACAATCCGTTCCAGAAGGATCTGCCGAGGTTTTTCTGGAACATGGAGGCACCGCTGATCAAGGATGCGGCCAAGTGCATCAAGTGTATGCGCTGCGTGAATGTCTGCGACAAGATTCAGTCGCTGGATATCTGGGATGTGGAGGGCACCGGCGGACACACCAATGTCAACGTTTCGATGAACCGGGAGATCATGGACGCGGACTGTGCCTTCTGCGGACAGTGTATTATCAACTGCCCGACGGCTGCTCTGCGGGAGAGAGACGATACCCAGAAGGTTTATGCGGCCATGGCGGACCCGAAGAAGGTTGTTATTGCTCAGGTGGCTCCGGCTGTGCGCACAGCCTGGGGCGAAGCGTTCGGCATGTCTGCCGGACAGGCGACCGAAGGCAGGATGGCAGCTGCACTGAAGCGTCTTGGCTTCGACTATGTATTTGATACCAACTTCGGCGCGGACATGACCATCATGGAGGAAGCCAGTGAGTTCCTGGAGCAGATCACACATCCGGATGAGCATACGTTCCCGATGTTTACATCCTGCTGCCCCGGCTGGGTTCGCTTTATGAAATCACAGTTCCCGGATATGGTGGGGCAGCTGTCAACCACCAAGTCCCCGCATCAGATGTTCGGCGCTACGATCAAGAGCTATTTTGCCCAGCTGAAGGGGATTGATCCGCATGACATCTGTGTTGTTTCCATCATGCCGTGCCTGGCCAAGAAGGCCGAGTGTGCGGAGCCGAACCAGAATGATGCCTGCGGTGATCCGGATGTGGATATTGTTCTGACCACCCGCGAGATGAATCGTATGTTCCGTGCGGATCATATTATTCCTCAGATACTGAAGGAAACACCATTCGACGAACCGCTGGGAATTGCATCCGGTGCCGGCCAGATCTTCGGCATCACCGGAGGTGTTATGGAGGCAGCGCTTCGTACCGCTTATTTTAAACTGACCGGAACGAATCCGGATCCGGACGCATTTAAAAATGTGCGCGGTCTGGACGGCTGGAAAGAAGCAGAGTTTGAAATCAACGGAAAAACGCTGCACGTAGCGGTTGCTTCGGGGCTTGGCAATACGCGGAAGCTGATCACGGCACTGCGCAAGGGAAGAGTACAGTATGATTTTGTGGAAATCATGGCCTGTCCGGGCGGCTGTTCGAACGGCGGCGGACTTCCGATCCACGATGGCTTCAACATGACGCCGGAACGCGGGGCTGCACTGTATGGTCTTGACTCACATAACAAGATCCGCTTCTCACATGAGAACCCGGGCGTCCAGAAGCTCTATAAGGATTACTTTGGCGAGCCGCTTTCTGAGAAGGCAGAGAAACTGCTGCATACCGATCACTTTGGATGGGATATGCCGCTTTCGCCGAGACTTCACGAGTCAGCAAGATAACGGTGCAGATGGCAGCTGATTGGCAGCTGCTTACAAAAAGGTACATGATTGGCAGGACAATCAGAAAGAACTGCTGTATCACCGCCGGAAGGGATGATTCATCCTTTTGCGTTCGGATACAGCAGTTTTTTTTGAAAGGAACACAGGATGTTAACAATAGGATGTCATGAGTCTTCTTCCAAAGGATACCTGAACATGGGAAGGGTAGCCGTGAAGATCGGCGCAAATACATTTCAATATTTTACACGAAATCCGCGGGGCGGAAGCGTGAAGGAGCTTAATGTTGCGGATATCGAAAATTTCATGGCATTCAGGAAGGAGCATAATCTGGCGATGCCGCTGGCACACGCACCCTACACGCTGAATCCGTGTGCAGCAAAGCCGGACGTCCGCCGTTTCGCGGTTGAAACCATGAAGGATGATCTGGGCCGGCTGGAATATCTGCCGGGATCCTGCTACAACTTTCACCCGGGAAGCCATGTGGGGCAGGGCGCGGAGGAAGGAATCCGGAAGATTGCGGAGGTTCTCAATGAGGTCATCCGTCCGGAGCAGAAGACAACAGTACTTCTGGAAACCATGGCCGGAAAGGGCAGCGAAGTCGGGCGTACGTTTGAGGAACTGCGCAGTATTTTGGATCAGGTGGATCCGGAACTGGCGGGTCATATCGGAATCTGCATGGATACCTGCCATGTATGGGACAGCGGATATGACATTGCGGGGGATCTGGACGGAGTACTGAAGAAATTTGACCGGACAGTCGGACTGGAAAGGCTGAAGGCCATCCATCTCAATGACAGTAAGAATCCGCTGGGAGCACATAAGGACAGGCACGAAAAGCTTGGAAAAGGCTGCATAGGCCTTCCGGCGCTGCTTCGGGTCGTCAGCCATCCGGATCTGAAAGATCTTCCGTTTTATCTGGAAACCCCGAATGAACTCAACGGGTATGAAAAGGAGATTTCACTGCTGAGAAGGGCATATGAAAACCCGGCATGCAGTGCGGACACAGTCATTCCGGAAGGGACCGGGGAAAACCCGTCGCGCGCTGAAATGGAACAGCTGTCGGAAAGAGCGGTCAGCGATCCCGCGGATCAATGAGCCGGACGGTTTCAATCCGGTTCAGGTGGTGCTGATCGACCATCCACTGAGCGAAAGCAAATGCCTTCGGGTTCCACACCTTGTCGGGCTGGTGGGCATCTGCACCGAAGATAACCTCATTCCCAACCTCGCCGGCGATGTGCCAGAAGACCTGGTTTGGATAGTTCCGCTTTCCCCATATTCCAAGGAAATTAATTTCCAGCGGAATATGTCTGGATTTTGCGTGTTCGCAAAGATTGCGCATGAGGCGGACATATACGGTTTCGCCGCCGGTGAAGTTGATAAGGTCCGGATGAGCGAGGTAGGTAAATCGGCCGGTATCCATCGCTTCCTCACACTGTTTAACATAACGGTCAAGGACGTCCGGATCATCGGTCGGATCGGCGGAGAACACATCATTTATTTCATTTCCAAGATAGTGCTGTCCCAGAATAAAATATTCTATCGGAAAGTCTGAGATAAAGCGGATCAGCTCGTCAAAGTAAGCCGGGAGGTACTCCACCTCCAGACCGAGATGCAGGCTGATCTGATTTTTATATTCTTCCTTCAATTTCAAAACAGTATCAACATATCCCTTCAGCTGATCCGGTTTCATTTTATACGGATCTGTAAAACCATCCGGATAAAACTGCGGTGTGTGATCCGAAAAACCGAGAATGTTTATGCCCCCGGCAATCGCATCCTCCACGTATTCCCGCTCGGCGCCGGCCGCGTGATGGCATCGCCAGGTATGCGTGTGATAATTTGCCTTCATGCGAGTTACTTTGCTGATATCTGTCATATAAGTCTGTCCTCTTCTA
The DNA here is from genome assembly GCA_900318615.1 of uncultured Eubacteriales bacterium. Taxonomy (GTDB): domain Bacteria; phylum Bacillota; class Clostridia; order Lachnospirales; family Lachnospiraceae; genus Merdiplasma. The sequence continues at coordinate 6,037 of ONLK01000008.1, read as the reverse complement.
TTCTCAATAATTACGCGTAATAATAATCCCCGGAGCGTTCCGCCGCCTTACACGTTTCCCGGAAAAACATTGTCCGGATATTCCTTCGCAATGTCTGCCAGACGGAAGAGGGTTTCGAGAGGTGTCGTAGTCAGCTCCGTCATGTGACAGCAGGGGAAGGACCGGGTGCGATGCAGCGCAGGCTGCAGCCAAACTGCCCACGGAAAGGATTTTACTGCCTGGATGAAAAAGCTTCAACGGTTTTTTGCGTCTCTATTATAGCACAGGAAGGTTTCAGCAAAAATGAGTGTGCAAATGACGCTCCGCCTTGAATTTTACAGGCAATAAGCGGATAATATGGATGTGCGGTCCCACCGCAATGCAGTAAAGCTCACCAGGAGGCGGCGGGAAATAAAATTAGAAGGATAATGAGCGGGAGGCGGAAGCATGAAACTAGCAATTGGCAATGATCACACGGGAGTTGACTACAAACTTGCAATCAAGGCTCATCTGGAGGAGCGGGGCATTGAGGTAATTGACTGCGGAACACAGGATCGGGGAAAGTCCAACTATCCGGTTTATGGCTATAAGGTAGCCCGCATGGTCGCGGATAAGGAGGTGGACGGAGGCGTTCTGATCTGCGGAACCGGAATCGGAATTTCCCTGGCAGCCAACAAGGTAAAGGGAATACGTGCCTGCGTATGCAGCGAGCCATATTCGGCACAGCTGGCAAAGCGGCACAATAATGCCAATATCATCGCTTTCGGGGCGCGTGTCGTCGGCATTGAGATGGCCAGGATGATTGTTGATTCCTGGCTTGATGCCAGGTTCGAGGGCGGCCGCCATCAGAAGCGCATCGATATGATTACGGAAATTGAGGAAACAGGCGAACTGAAGGAAACAGAGTAAACCGGAGGGACAGGATGTCCTTATTCAGAAAGAAAAAACAGGCGGTCCGGAGTACGTATGACCCGCAGACTTTGAAGCCGGTTCTTCGCTGCAGTATCTGCAGCGGTGAACAGGTGGCCGGATTTAAGAACCTTAAAACCGGAAAATTTGAGGAAGTAACCGTCATTCATTCCCGGGAGGAATTGCAGCAATTCATGGAGGAATACGGGATCCGGGAAATCAGCAAAGAATACTGAGCATAAAGCCGGTTCCGGCTGCAGAATTTCAGATCAGGCACCGGCAGACTGGAAAAATATACAAATAAAATTTTCCAATACAATATACCAATGGGATTTGGCGGAGGTTTTCAGGTGAGTGTGGAAAGTGAACCGAAGGGCACCATGGCTTCGGAAATGAAACGCCGCATTTTGATGACCGTGCTGGGGGTGAGTATCTGCGGATACAGCATCGGGCTTTTCAGTCACTCAAAATGCGGCTTTGATCCCTTTCAGGTGTTCAGCCATGGCCTATGGCTGTTTCTCGGAAGAGGGGGCATGCAGGTGAGGTACGGAACATTTTACACCGTGTTCAATGCCCTTCTGCTTCTCATTATTTTTCTATGGAACCGGAAAAAGATAGGTCTGGGAACCGTTATAAACATGTTTCTCGTCGGCTATGTCTCTGATTTTTCAGAGTGGACCATGAAAAAACTTCTGCCGGATCCGGACTGGCCGTTGCGCATTCTTCTGCTGCTCTTCGGCATTGTGATTATGTGCTTCGCATCCGCGCTCTATTTTACGGCGGATCTCGGTGTTTCCACGTACGATGCCATGGCGCTTACCGTCCATGAGCGGACGAAATTTCCATTCCGCTGGTGCCGCATCATTTCCGACCTGATCTGTGTGGCCGTCGGCTGGACGCTGGGAGCTGCGGTCGGGATCGGGACGGTAATCACCGCCTTCTTTATGGGACCGCTGATCGATTTCTTCAACCGGACGGTGACTGTTCCCATGCGTTATGGCCGGAAGAAAGAATGACATCGTAGCGGATGGCTTTTCCGGTGAGAGAATAATCCGGCTTCATACCGGCCAGATAAGGACCTTTGACCGGTCGCTTGATCACGATCTTGCGCGCAGCTAACCCCAGCGCTGCGTTCAGAAGATCCTCTTCATTGGCGCACGGATGTTCCAGCTGCTGAAGCAGCTGGAATTTTTTCTTTACCAGGGCACTTTTCCGGCGCTCCGGAAACATGGGATCGAGCAGGACGACATCGATCGCCGGCGGATTTTGATACATCCGGGCGGCTCTCATTCGCTGCATGGCCAAAATGCTGTCCTCCCGGTGGAAGTGCATGCGGCTGACGCTTTCCTTAAGTTCCGGAACGGCGGCAGCACGCTCCAGCGCGTCCTGAAGCAGAGCTGCGATAACCGGATCATATTCATACAGTTCCACGGTAAAGCCGGCGGCAGCGAGAAGAATTGAATCCTGCCCCAGCCCGGCGGTCGCATCCAGAACGCACGGATGCGCCAGCCCCTTCATTCGGGCGGCCTTCACCAGCAGTTCGGACTGTACAGCACCATTTTTCAGGCGGGGAAGACTTTCCTTAAAATCCGCGCGAAGCTTTAGTTTCCCGTCGGTCAGCGCAAGACCGTTTTCATCTCGTATCAGTTCAGTCATACGTTATCATGTACCCGTTTTGCCTTTATTACAATTTTAGAATTATACCTGCGGCGGCGCCGATCAGGATAACGAAGATCGGGTGTAGCCTGGGAAATTTTTTATAGACGGTCAGAAGAGCAGCGAACAATACAATGGCTGTCCAGTGAAACAGCGACAGAATTGCGTGGTTTTGCCGGTACAGCGGAATGTTGAACAGACTGCTCAGATAAATATCAACAACAGCGGCCAGAATAAAACCGACGACCGCCGGACGAAGCCCGGCGAAGATGGCCTTCACAATCTTTGATCCCTTAAACTTTTCCAGCATCCTGGCGATAATGAAGATGACGATTACGGACGGAGCCACCAGTGAGAGGGTACAGGCGATTCCGCCGATTACACCATACAGGTGGTTGCCCACGTAGGTAGCCATGTTGACTCCCATCGGACCGGGAGTCGATTCACTGACGGCAATCATGGTGGTCAGATCCTTGATTGAGTACCAGCCGGGATGTCTTTCGGAAATTTCACGCAAAAAGGGAACGGTAGCCAGTCCGCCGCCCATGGCGAAAAGACCGGTCTTAAAATACTCCCAGCACATCAGCAGAAACTGACTCATACCTTTTTCTCCTTCCTGCTGTGAACGGCATACAGTACATAGCCGGCGGCTCCTGCAGCAACAACCAGAAGAACCGTGGAGATATTGGTGAAATAAGCCAGAATGAAAGCGAGCGCGAAAATAATTCCGGTTGGAAAGTCCCTGATTCCTTTTTTCAGAAGTTTTTCTATGGAGACGAACATCAGAACACACACGGAAACACTGATGCCGGCCAGTGCATGCTGAACAATCGCCAGGTCCTGAAAATTCTCAATCAGAGCGGCAATCAGAGAAATGATGATGATGGAAGGGGAGACAACGCCCAGCGTGGAGATGATCCCGCCCAGGTAACCCTTGATTTTGAAGCCAACAAACGTGGCGGTATTGGCAGCGATCGCACCGGGGGTGCATTGAGCGATGGCGTAGTAATCCATGATTTCATCCTCGGTTGCCCAGCGCTTTTTCTCAATGATTTCACGTTCAATCATCGGCAGCATGGCGTAGCCGCCGCCGAATGTAAACAGTCCGATCTTGAACCAGCATTTGTACAGGTCCAGCAATACCGGCATGACATTTTCCTCCTCTACTTTGAAATTTACCACAACGATCATAAGGCGTACGGCTGAAAACGTCAAGGACTGTGCGGCAATTGCGGTGAATGTACGAAGGTCAGTGCGATCAGCGAAGAAAACGGACAGCAAAACAGGGCATCATTGCCCGCGAAAAAGCGCATGCAGAACTGTCGTTTCCGCATGCGCTTCGGGTGGTATTTAAGGATTTTGCATTTCGGAAAACCTTTTGTTTCCGGTTTTCACTGTTCCCCTTCTTTGGGCTGTCCTTCTCTCCTTTTATCGTTTTTCGCTTCTTTGCGGTTCTTCGCTTTCGGGCGGGTGGAAGCTTTCGTTCAAGCCGGCTGATTTGTATCCGGGGAATATCGTTTCGGGATGATCTTTTCAGCGCGCTTGTCACCGCGGACGAGCTCATGGAACTGGGAGAAGTACAGGTTATAGGTACGGTTGAATTCATCCCAGTATTCTTTGTTGCCGTTGTGGTGAAGATCGTGGACATAACGGTGCTCATCGCCGTTGATCTTGTCATCGTACCGGGCGAGCAAATAAACCGCCGTATCCGAACACTGGTCGGAGATACGCTCCATATTCTGCAGAATGTTCTGAAACTGAATGCCGTTGAAGACTTCACATTCGCCGTGAGTCATGCGATCCATGTGGGCCTTCTGCAGATAGTCGATAATTTCGTCGTTCACTTCCTCCAGCGGTTCAACCATTTTGGCCAGATCCACATCTTCGTTTTTAAAAGCGGTTACGGTACGCTGCAGTGTCTGCCGGATAGCCTCTGCAGCTATTCTCAGCTCTTTCTGAGCCCGGTCGGAAAAATTCTTTTCCTCATCGTGCATGGTGTTCGCGTAATGAGATATATTGACAGCCAGGTCACCGATACGTTCAAAGGCAACCAGAGCCTTCAGCTGGAAATCCTGTTCCCTTTCATCGGCCTCCAGCGTAATGTGCGGAGATATCCGAACGATATATTTATTGGAGGCATCGGCCATACGATCCAGCAGATGTTCTCTTTCGCTGATGCGTTTCTTGCGGCCCTTTTCGTATTCGAATATCTGCTGCAGGCAGGCTTCATAGTTGTGCATGGAAACATCCGCCATGTGCCCGATCAGATGAGCAGACTGATTGAGAGCGATTCTCGGGCTGGCGGTCAGACGTTCATCCAGCTCGCGCAGGTCATGCTCGATAATGGAGTCTTCCTCGCTCACCGGTTCATCCTTGACAATGCGCTCTGCCATGTCGGCAAACTTGTTGGCGAAGGGCAGCAGAATGAGGGCGGGAATCAGACGGAACAGGCCGTGGACGTTTGCGACACCGCCGGAATTGAGAGTCATATACCAAAGATGATCGGAGATCACACCGGTTCCGCGCAGTATTCCGACGGCGATGAAAAGCATGGAGGCTGCGAAAATGTTGTAGATAACATGAACCAGGACGGTGCGGATCTGATCCGGCTTGGCGCCGATCCGGCATACCAGGTACGCGGTCAGGCAGTCGCCGATGTTTACACCGATGATTACGGCAAATACGCCGCAGAAGCGGACACCGACGGAGCTGGCAATGGTCTGCAGAATACCGACGACGGCGGAAGAACTCTGAATGACGCCGGTAACGGCAACGCCGGAAAGGAAACCGAGCAGATAATTATCCTCAAAGGAAGTAAGGAGTTTACTGAGCGGCTGTCCGAAGGCAGTCACAGCATTGGACATGTTCATCAGACCGGCGAACAGAATACCGAAGCCCATGCAGATGGTACCGATGGCATCCGCCCTGCGGGTCTTGATAAACATGATCAGGATGATGCCGGTGACAAGGGCGATGGAAGCCAGATTCTGCGATTTAAAGAGATTGAAGAGACTGCCGCTTCCGGCATCGACGTCCATCAGGCGGATGATCTGTGCGGTTATGGCAGTACCGACATTGGCTCCGAGAACTACGCCGACCGACTGACGAAAGGTCAGAAAACCGGCGCCTACCAGTCCGACGGTAAGAACAATGGTGGCATGGGAACTTTGAATCATACAGGTGACAATAAGACCGAGAATGAATCCCATAACGGGATTGCCTGTTACCCTGGCGAGCGCTGCCTTCATGGCTCCTCCGGAGCTGCTCTTCAGTCCATCCCCCATGATGCGCATGCCGTAGAGAAAGAGGGCAAGGCCGCCAAACAGTGCCAGCAATCGGTAAAATATGTCCATGTGTTACTCCTTTTCGCAAGAGTCTGAAAATCCTGTGCGATTTACAAAATAATTACATGATTACCGTGTCAAAAGTCCGCCGCCACGCATGCTTGCATGCGAGTGGTGGCCGGATTTATTGACACGCCCCACATGAGGCA
>ONLK01000068.1 GCA_900318615.1 uncultured Eubacteriales bacterium | reverse complement strand
GCCCATTCTCTGGAAGTTTCATTCATATAAGGATCAGCCACCGCACAAAGATCCGCTTCCGGAATTTCATGCGCCAGATTATTGCCATGCAATTTACCGATGCGTCCCGCACCAATAAGTCCGATTCTCACCTTGTCAGCCATGTGTAATACCCTCCGTTATTTGTTATTATCGTAAACTGTAATGATTTAACACATCTGTAAGCTATAATAATTTAAAACATCTGTAAGCTATAACGATTTTACACATATGCAGGCTCATTTTACAACCTTTTCTTCCAAAATAGAAAGCTTTGCACAGTGATAGGCTTATTTTGGTACACGCTCAGCGCGGTGTCGGCCTTCGGCATCATTCAAACCCGCTGCCGCGAGCTTTCTTTGGTGCATGGTCAAGACGCAGCGAGGGACCACGCATTGCCCAAACCCACCGCCGCGAGCTTTCTTTGGTGCATGGTCAAGACGCGGCGAGGGACAATGCATTGTCCAAAACTGTCACCGCGAGCTCGCTTTTGGGCCCCAAAGCCAAGGCAGCTATAATTTGCCTGAAAATTGCTCTGAAATTTTGAATTAATCAGTCGGGCAAAAAAGCAGGAGATGTAGTAAAATCAGAACGAATAACTGAATCATGGATTACTGAATCATGGATTTGTTAGAGGTATTTGTTAGAGATTTGTGTGAGAATGGAATTTTGGCAGGAGGTATAAATTATGCGTGAATGGCTGGATGATGCTCTGTTTTATGAGATCTATCCTCAAAGCTTTAAGGATACCAACGGGGATGGGATTGGCGACCTGAAAGGTATTGCTGAAAAGCTGGATTATATTAAGGAGCTGGGATGTAATGCCATCTGGATCAATCCCTGCTTTGACTCGCCATTTGTAGATGCCGGATATGATGTGCGGGATTACTACCAGGTCGCTCCGCGCTATGGCACAAATGAAGATTTAAAGCACGTATTTGAGGAAGCTCATAGAAGGCAGATGCATGTGCTGCTGGATCTGGTTCCGGGGCATACGTCCACAGAATGTGAGTGGTTTAAGCAGTCTGCCCTGCCGGAAAAAAACAGATACACGGACCGGTATATCTGGACGGACAAAGTGTGGAACGCGCCGCAGGGCATCGGAAATATTACCGGATGGCTGCGCGGCGGATACGACCGGGAAGGTGCGTGCGCACTGAATTTCTTTACGGCACAGACAGCTTTGAACTATGGATTTTACAACAAAGACGAGGGCTGTGACTGGGAACAGGATATGAATGATCCGGGCCCGCTTTCCACACGCGAGGAAATCAAGAACATTATGCGCTTCTGGCTTTCGATGGGCGCCGATGGATTTCGGGTTGATATGGCAGCTTCCCTTGTAAAAAACGATCCGGAGTCGAAGGGCACCATTGCCCTGTGGCAGGATATTCGGGCCTTCCTGGACAGGGAATACCCCGAGGCATCACTTGTCAGTGAATGGGGGGATCCTGCGCGCTCATTGACGGCCGGCTTTAACATGGACTTCCTGCTTCATTTCGGACCGTCCCATTATCCGGACCTTTTCCGAACAGATCATCCTTTCTTCCGCAAAGATGGGCAGGGGGATCTTACAGATTTCTGGAGAATATACAATGAAAATTACCGGAAGGCGTCAAAACTGCACAGCCTGATCTGCATTCCATCCGGCAATCATGACATGATTCGAATGGCCAGGTTTCTTGATCCGGACGAGATGAAGATCGCCTTCGCCTTTCTGCTTTCCATGCCCGGAGTTCCGTTTATCTATTACGGAGATGAACTTGGGATGCGTTACGTTGATGTTCCTCATTCCGTGGAGGGCGGTTACGAAAGAACCGGATCCCGTTCGCCGATGCAGTGGGATAAAACCGTCAACGCCGGTTTCTCTACGGCAGCTCCGGACAGACTTTACATCCGGCAGGACACAGAAAATATGTCTGTCATCAACGCGGAGAGCGAAAAACAGGATCCGGACTCCATATACAGCGAGGTGGCACGTCTGATTGCGCTTCGAAAAGAGCATGAAGCGTTGCACAACTGGAGCACGTTCCGCCTGATCAGCGACTCCTATCCGCTGATTTACGAAAGAAGCGGCTGCACGGAAGACTTGATTGTCGCCATCAATCCAACCGCTGAAAATCGCAGTTTTGAAGGTATCAGCGCCGGAGAAGTGATCTACAGTACTTTCGGAAAAACACTCAAAAAAGAAGAAGGGATAATAACCCTGCCGCCGCAGAGCGCCTTCTATCTTAGAAAAGAGTAAATCTCCAAAGAGAAGACCTCCAAAGAGAAGACCTCCAAAGAGAAAGCCTCAAAAGAGTAGAACCTAAAAGAACAGAGCCTAAAATAACAGGGCAAAAAGAATCCACCCGAACTTCCCGCGCTGACATACGGAAAGTTCGGGTGATAAAATAAGTGCATTTCGGATTAGAAAATAAGTGCAGTTCGGATGAGAAAATAAGTGCAGTTTAGCTTCCGTGCAAAAGGGACAGTAAAGCTTCAGAAACTGGTTTCTCAGTGAATGAACATATGGATCAGTTTATCATTGATTGTACGGTAAGGCTGGTAGCGCATCGGAAGATCCATCCAGGTCTTTTTGTCGACGATATTCTTTTTATGAGAGAAGTTATCAAATCCCGCGCGGCCGTGGTACGATCCCATACCGCTTTCCCCAAAGCCGCCGAATCCCATTTCAGACGTTGCAAGATGAATGATGGTATCGTTGATACAGCCTCCGCCGAAACCACAGCGGGACGTGATCTGACGGGCGGTTCTGCGATCCTCCGTGAAGATATAAAGTGCCAGCGGATGGGACATCGAGTTGATTCTTTCAATCACTTCATCGATGGAGCGGTAGGTAAGTACCGGCAGGATGGGGCCGAATATCTCCTCGCCCATGATATCGTCGTCGAACGTAACGTGATCCATTACGGTAGGGGCAATCCGGAGATGATCCGGGTCCGTCTGTCCGCCTTTTACGACTTTCTCAGGATCCATCAAAGAACACAGACGCTGAAAATGCTTTTCATTGACGATTTTTCCGTAATCTTTATTGTTGAGTGGATTCTGTCCGAACTGGCGGATGATCTCGTTGCAAATTTCGGTCAGCAGCCTGTCTTTCACCCGCTCATCGCAGAGAAGATAGTCGGGCGCCACGCAGGTCTGCCCGCAGTTTAAGAACTTGCCGAAAACAATCCGGCGCGCGGCCAGCTTCAGCTTTGCTGTGCTGTCGACGATGCAGGGACTTTTTCCTCCCAGCTCAAGTGTAACCGGAGTCAGACGTTCGGCCGCCCGGGACATTACGAGCCTCCCGACATTTTTACTTCCCGTAAAGAAAATATAGTCAAATGGAAGATCAAGCAGGGCACTGTTTTCTTCACGCCCTCCCGTAATGACTGTAACACACTGCGGCTCAAAGCAGGAGCGGATCATCTGCGCTATCACCGTACTTGTATTCGGCGAGTAGGCGCTCTGTTTGAGAATTGCTGTATTACCGGCGGCGATGGCGTCCGCCAGCGGATCGATCGTCAGAAGAAACGGATAATTCCACGGACTCATGATGAGACACACTCCGTACGGGGATGGTTTCACATAACTTCGGGACGCGAACTGCGCCAGCGGCGTGTGAACCGTTTTTTCGGAGGAAAACCTGCGTACGTGGCGGATCATATATCCGATCTCACTTTTTACGAGGCCGACTTCACACATGTAGCTTTCAAACCGGCTTTTGCCCAGGTCCTTCTCAAGCGCCTCGTAGATAAGCGGCTCATACTTTTCGACAGCTTCCAGCAAACGCTGCAGTGCGCGTATCCGGGCATCTACCGGGAGCGTCGCTCCTTTGTAAAAATACTGTTTCTGCTGTCTCAGCAGAAGTTCCATCTCTTCTTTTTCCATGTTCTTTTCCTTTTCTGCTTATTCGCTTGCCTTGCCGGGAACCTCACCGGATGTCACCGCATCGTCTTCCTGATTTCGTACCATGCACTGGTAATAAATCCTGGAAAGCGACTTCGCGTCCATCAGAACGGGGACGGGGTAGAGAGGATTGGCTTCCTTATCTGCATACGCAGCCATTTCCGGAATGTCCTCCTCCCTAATTTCCGGAAAGGTGTCGCCAAAATGAAAATGCTTTTTCATTTCCTTAATTGCCTGAATGAACCGCAGGGCAGCTTCCTCTTTCGTATTTTTGGGATCCGCGATACCGGCAGCCACGGCCAGATCACGCAGTTTGCCGTAGACAGCGGGGCCGTAATCCTCCAGAACAATCGGGAGCAGCACCGCATTCGCATAACCGTGCGGGATATTGTATCGTCCGCCCAGTGAATGCGCCACTGCATGGATATAGCCGACATAGGACTTTGTAAACGCGCAGCCGGCCAGGCAGGCAGCCTTCGACATATTTTCCCGCGCTTCCATGTCTTTACCATTATCATACGCACGGTAAATGTTACCGAAAATAAGCTGCACGGCTTTCAGCGAGCATTTCGCTGTTTCTCTTGTGACAGACTTTCCGATGTAAGCCTCAACCGCGTGTGTAAGCGCGTCCATACCGGTAGATGCCGTGAGGAAAGGAGGCAGGGAAACCGTAATCTTAGGATCCAGCACCGCATATTCCGGAATCAGCGGAAAATCGTTGATGGCATATTTATGACGTGTTTCCGGATCCACCACAACGGCTGCCAGCGTTGTTTCACTCCCGGTGCCGGCGGTGGTCGGAACAGCAATCAGTAGAGGAAGCTTTTTGCGCACCTTCAAAATTCCGCGCATCTGTGCCAGCGTTTTATCCGGGCGGGCAATTCTCGCACCGACAGCCTTGGCACAATCCATGCTGGAACCTCCGCCGAATCCGATCAGCGCCTGGCAGCCTTCCTTTATATAGAGATCCCGCGCCTCCTCCACATTATCAATCGTCGGGTTTGCAACTGTTTTATCGTAGATCAGGTACCGGATATTATGGTGGTCAAAATGCTCCAGCATCCGGTTGATCAGTCCCAGCTTTTTCACGCCCGGGTCGGTGATGACAAGAACGGAGTGGATCCCCCGTTCCTCAAAAACGCCCGTCAGTTTGGAAGTACTGTAAAAGAGCTTCGGCCGGCGGTAGGGGAGGAACGGGATGGAAAGCCAGAGACATCTTTGGTAAATACGGCAATAGGCAGCTTTCATCGGGTTCATTTGCTTACTTCCTCCAGTGCAGAACAATACTTTTCCAGATTTTCCGAAACGGACGCGAGTACACGGTAGAGAACTTCACGGTCCTCATCGGTAAGGCCGCGGCTTCCGATTTTTACAGCATGATCGGCCATTCCGACAACCTTTTCGGCGTACGACCGCCCGTCCGGTGTCAGGACTGCCCGTGCCCGATATTTTCTTTTGCCGGTATTTGAACTATCAACGGTAGTGTCGCAGTATGTGATATATCCGCGCTTCTCAAGCTCCGCCAGCGACCGCGAAATCCCGGCCTTATTTTCACCGGTGAGCGTGCACAGCTGCGCGGCTGTCAGTCCTTCCCCTGCTTTAGAGAGACTGTTCAGACACATGACATGGCTGGTCTTCAGCCCGATGGACTTCATATCATACTTTTTAATCTTCTGAATACTCTTGTAGATCGCAGAAATATCTGTGACAAAAGTATAAAAACGCTCATCCAGAATACACGCATCTCCCTTTTGATTATATTTTAAAATGTTGATTAAACAACATCTTTGAACCGATACTATACTTTACTCCATGAAAGTTGAGAAGTCAACAAGATTTATGGCATAAAAACTCCGGATTGCAGACAGTGACGGACACGCATTGATTTAGAAAGGCATGTGCAGATTCGAACGAAGAGAATAGACAAATAAAAATACTGCATCAGCCGCAGTACCGGACATGTACTGCGGCTGCATTGCGGATAAAAGTAATTATCCGGCGTGCTGCTTCAGAATGTTCCGCAGCGCGCAGCAGGAGCTTGATTTGCAATGCATGACCTGCGTGGATGTTCCGACCTGTGTCATGGCGGTCTGCAGCATTTTATGAGACATTGTGCTTGTAAAAAAGATAAGCAGATCCGGGCGGCCGATTCTGGAAATAATTCCGGAATTCATAGTGGTGAATATTTTGGAATCACAGTTATACTCGGAACAAATATCTTTGTAGCGGCGAACCATACGCTCATTTCCTCCCACGATGACAACGCTCATATCATTATTCCTCCTCAATGTATTCTGCATTTCGGCGTATCGTATATGAAGATTAAATTTTCAGAACCAAAGCCGGCGGGCACAAATGTAACGGGAACCTGCCAACAAAGCGGGTTAGATTTGACTAATTAATGGGTAGAATATACTAACATATATTAAATGTCAAGATATTTGATTTGCTTTATAGATCAAAGGCAATACCAAAGGAATACCAAAGACAATGCCAAAGGCATACATCTCATAAATGTCTTATAAATTTTCTATTGACATTGTTTTGCGGAAGTACTAAACTAAGATAGCGGTTAGAAATACGAAACAATAATTGCAATAAGCAAAGCATATTTAGATATATATTTACCCAAACATGCTAAAAACTGGGAAAGGAGCGCGAAAAAGTACCTATGATGCCACTGACATTCTTGAAGAACGGTGAAAAGGCACTGATTGTCAGGGTGAGCGGCAGTCCGGAAATAAAGAAACATCTGGAGGATCTCGGATTTGTTGCCGGTGCTGAAGTAATGGGAGTCTCTTCCACTGGATCTGGCAATGTGATTATTAGCCTGAAGAACACCCGTCTGGCAATTACAAGTGAGATGGCTGCCCGGGTGATGGTAGCGCAGGGATGATCTTTGAAGCGGAAAGACAGAAGAGAAAAGTAATTCACGGTCTCAGCCGGTATCAGCCGGCTTTTCTTTTAACACGTACGTTATATATAACTAATATATATTTCAAAAAGCAAATAAACGTAAGGGAGGATCAACAGAATGAAGTCATTGAGAGATATCCCTGTCGGATCTACAGCTACGGTTGTTAAAATCCACGGAGAAGGGGCTCTGAAGAGAAGGATCATGGATATGGGAATTACAAAGGGTACCCGGATCTATGTCCGGAAAGTTGCACCGCTGGGGGATCCGGTGGAGGTTACGGTTCGCGGTTTTGAGCTTTCACTTCGAAAAGAGGACGCAGACATTCTGGAGATGCAGTAACCGTGAGCGGCATCGTCCGCCGTTCAGACAAGCTTTGATGGAAAGCAGAAAAAAGAGAAAAG
>ONLK01000018.1 GCA_900318615.1 uncultured Eubacteriales bacterium | reverse complement strand
ATATCCGGAAAAAACAAAAGGAATTTCTGTTCGATCAGAAATTCCTTTTTTATTATCTCTGTCAGGATGCTATCCGCTCTCTATCTCCGTCAGGATGCTGTCCGCTCTCTGTTATCCTGCGGTCAGCGAACATATCTTTTCGTGATTCGCCGCAGTCCCCCGCCGACAGCTTACTCCAGGAACTTTTCGCCGACGTAGCCTACCGTTCCGTCGCTGAGTTTAATCTCGCACCATCCGCTGCCGCCCAGGTACTCCACCTGCGTTCCGGCTGGCAGATCCGATACAATCACGTTATCTCCGTAGGATGGATCCGAGCGGACGTTGCAGGCCGAGGTGATGGTCCGGTACACCGGTTCCGGCGGCGTATAGCTGCTGGCGGTCAGGCTTTTGGCTATATAAGCATTCTGCCCGTCATACCGGATCAGATACCACTTGTCTGTCTCTCCGGTTACGGTTAACGGATCGCCCGCCTGTGCTGTGCCGATGACCGAATAGCCGGTTCCGGGACCGGAGCGGATATTTGATTCTTCATCCGCGTAAAGCGTTGCAGCGCTTGAATACCGTTTCAGTGTGTCAATCTCTTCGGTCTGCTTTTGTGTCTCTGTCTGCTTTTCGGTCTGTTTCTTTGTTTCCGTCTCCGTCTGTTTTTCGGTCTGCCTTTTTGTTTCCGTCTCCGTCTGTTTTTCGGTCTGCCTTTTTGTTTCCGTCTCCGTCTGTTTTTCCGTCTGCTTTTTTGTTTCCGTCTCCGTCTGCTTTTCGGTCTGCTTTTTTGTTTCCGTTTCCGTCTGCTTTTCCGTCTGCTTTTTTGTTTCCGTTTCCGTCTGCTTTTCCGTCGCAGCGGTTTCTTTTTCAGTTTCCGGCTCTTTTCTTACGGTCTGCCGGGAAACGGTTACACCGGACTCGCTTTCCCCCTGTGAAATGATGGTGATCGTCTGATCCGTGCTCTGCTCATCCTTCGCTGCAGACTGTCTGTGAAAGCTCTGGTAAACACGAACGCCCGATGCGATCGCCACAATGCCCAGCGCAATACAGACAATCAGCACCAGATAGCGCAGATTGTCAGAAAGCCATTCCTTAAACGGATGTTCCTCATGTTTACTGCTCATGATTTACATATACCCCTTTTTTATGCTTTATTCGATCTGTGATACAGGTGTCAAAAGTGCCTTTCCACCTGCCGCCCATTACGATTACACGTATCTTCGCCGTACTCAACGGTCCGGATCCCGCAGCGAAGAAACATCAAAGAAATCCGTGAAATAATCCGGCGCATTCTCCAGCGTATAGCCGTCGACAAACCTTCTTGTCTGACGAAGATAGCCGTCTCCCATTTCCATGTAGTCTGTATCTCCCCACAGACCGCACAGATACTCAAATCCGCTGCTTAAAAGATAATTCAGCTGGTCACCCGGATAGGCGACTTCCCCGCCGTACGGATAGAACAGAATGCTGCTTCCACCCACCAGCGAACCGACCTCCTCCTCCCAGGAGGAAATGTCATTTTCCAGCTGGGACAGAGACATATCGTTCATGTAGCTGTGCGAATAGCCGGCACAGGCGATGCTCCATCCGTCATCCCTCAATGCATCCGAAATCCCGGCGATGGTCTTCTGCTCCTCCGTCAGGTTCTGGTTCTGCAGGTTGGTGTGCAGGTTCAGCACACGGCTGTTATCCGGCGTTCCCGTTTCTCCGGAGGCATTTGTGCTGCTGTCCGCAGAAGTTTCGCCGCTCTGTGTCCCGGCGGTGCTGTCCGACGTCCCCTGCGCCGTACTGTCCGCCGATGTCTGCGCCTGTGCTGTGCTTTCTGTTTCCGATGAGGGCTGCGAAGCCGGGCCGGAGGAAGATTTGCTCAGGCTGTAGCCGTATACGCCATTTGCGCCTGAAACCGAGATGACTCCCTTCGCGCCTTTATAGGAAAAATCCGGATGCTGTTCGACAAAGCTGTCGACAATAGGAATAAAATCATAATCTCCGATTTTGTCATGCCCTTCCGAATCCGTGTATTTGGCCTTTACCCTTCCATCATCATCCAGCACAAGGCAGGTGGCAATCCCGTCTCCGTTTTTCACGCCCTCGTAACTGACGTTATCCTGAGACAGGACAATCGGTTTCTTATCCGCCGGCAGCATGATCTGCTGCATTTCCAGTGTTGTCACGCCGCGGCTGTCCGTTACGTCCTTCGCAATATCCGACATGCTGACCAGTACGTACCCCTTCTCGTACAGGCTTTCCAGCATTGCTTCAAACTCACGGACGGTGATCATGGAATTCGCATAATTCGATGAATTCTCATCCCCGTCGAAGGCCATGGAAGTATCCTCGATCAGCGTCGGAAAACAAAGATGCGGTATGGCCCCGTCGTACGCGGACAGCGAGGCTTGTTCGTTCTGGTATTCATTGATTTTGTTCGTAAGCTCCTCGCTGTTTCCTTCCGTACTCACGCTCTGAAGATATTCGATCGCTTCATCGTAACGGTAGGATGCAGCCAGTGCGTCCGCCTGATCCAGAATGGACCGGGTCTGTGCCGCCTCCTCGCTGACAGCCTCCTGCGCCAGTCTCTCCTCTCTCATTTTCGGTGATTCGACCGGCTCATTATTATCGTATTTGCCGACGGTGCCTATGCTTTCCGCTATCTGATAGTTCAGCTCGGAACGACGGCAGCCGCCCGCGAATAACACTGCGGCCGGCAGGCAGGAAAGGACCAGCATCGTATAGAATTTTTTCTTCATGAAAGTACTCCCCGTTTTTCAGATGTATCTTTAATTATAGACGCCTCCTTAAAACGAGACAATCCCCTGTATGAAAAGATCTTTACTTTCTTACGGATACGCTTTTTACCCTGCTCCACGGGCTGTACACCTTACGGCCGCTGACATTCACATACCCTCTGATGCGGATATATACTTTTTCCCCGGTCAGACGGCTGAGCAGCAGCTGGCGCTTATTTCCGGAAGCCGTGACGCTGGAAGCATTCGCAAACTTCGGCGATTTCGACCACTGAATCTGCCAGGCCTGTGCCTTTCCGGACCAGAATACCAGTGCCTTCGCTCCGTTTTTCGCAGTCACCTTTTTAATCGCCGGCCCGGCCGGCTTTACAGTCAGTGGGATCTTCCTGGTAGCGCTCCGGTAATTCCGGGTTGCCCCGGCTTTCACCGTAATCACCGTCTGACCGCAGCCGGTCAGGTATAATGTCGTACCGGAAGGTCTGGCAACAGCTTTATTTGCGCTTGTCAGTGAGATTTTACCCTTTGCCGACGCTTTCACTTTTATTTTTGAATAATTTGTTGTCACTGTAATGGAAGAAGATGACTTGATTTTCTGACTGGCTTTGGCAATCGTAAACTTTACCGTTCTGCTTCCCTCGCAGTTTCCTCTGCCGGTAATGACAGCCAGGGCGGTTCCTGCATTTACATTATTTTTAAAAGAAACAGAATAATCTTTTCCATTTTTCAGCGCTGCTCCCTTATACGTTACCGTTACCTTCGGTCTGACCGCCTTTCCGGAATAGGTAAAGCTGGTTTTATTCAATTTTACGGAGCATTTGCTGTCAGTCAGATATTTCTTTTCCGCATAAGCGATGGACTTGCTGTTGGATTTGACGGACCGGCTTCCGGAGGAATCGAGAGTCCAGACAAAATAATAATACTTTTTTCCGGACGATACCGTCTTGTCGCTATAGGACTTTGTACCCGCGCCAACATTGGCAAGGGTGGTATAGGGGCCATTCATTTTTTCTGCGCGCCGGATCTGGTAGCCGTAGCTGCTCTTTCCGGTCCAGGTAAGTTTTATGCCGCCGGGTACCTGCGAAGCATTCAGGTACAGCGCGCCGCCTGCCAGGCTGTTAAAGTAGGTAACTGCGTAGCCTGCCCGCATTTTTCCGTGATAGTCCACATTGTTGGGCAGCTCGTATACCGCCACAAACTGGTAGGCGGCCTTCGCGGCGTCGTACTGCGTATTTCCCAGATTTTTCAGATATCTGTATAAATCCGGGAAATAGGTCCTGGTCTCATAATTGATGAAATGAAGCTGACCTTCCAGACTGGTGTAATTATAATTATGATTTGCACAGAAGTTCTGAAGCCGGGTGATCCGGAAGGAGCTCCACATGCATAAACCATAGTAATAGCCGCCTCCCGCCCACAGATTGGATGTAAAGCCGGATTCTGCGTAAATATTAGCCATGATACCACAGGCTGCCGCAGGAGATATATCCATATCCTTCGTTAGCGTGTCCAATGCCGTCTTCTCACCGGCAGACGCCGCCGATGCTCTGGGAGCAGCAAAGCCCAGCGCAAAGACAAGCATAGCCCCGAGAAACAGATACCGCAGAAGCCTTTTTTTGTTTTCCATATTCTCTCTCATAACCATAACCCTTCCTGATTTTGCCACACGAAACGGTTTCTCCACGCTGCTCATTTTCTACCCTCTCATCTCAAACCGTTCCCTGCTGTACCGGCTGCGGCACTGCCGCATTCCTTTCATTTTCCGAAACCGCCGCATCCGCAGGGTGCCTCACTCCTCACGAATGAATACGGTTTTCCGTGTTCCCGTTTTCCTCCCCTTATTCTGAATTATTTTTATCCCCGTAAAAGCTTCCACTACAGATCTATATTGCCGGTGAATACTGTCCTTGCCGGTCCGGTCATAAATATGCTCCCCGCCGTGTCCGGCCACTCAATGTACAGATCTCCTCCGCGAAGATGCACCGTCACAGAACGGTCGGTCCATCCGTTGAGGATGCAGACCGCCGCAGCCGCGCAGGCGCCGGTTCCGCAGGCCCAGGTTTCTCCGGAGCCGCGCTCCCACACTCTCATCTGAACATTCCGGCGGTCCGTCACATGGATAAATTCCGTGTTCACCCGGTCCGGAAACATGAGATCGTTTTCGAAGGCCGGCCCGACATGTTCCACGTCAAAACGGCTGACATCCTCAACCGGAACTACGGTATGCGGATTTCCCATGGATACGCAGGTCTGCCTATACATGGTTCCCAGTATTTTTACCGGTTCATTGATAACCTGCTCCCTTCCGCCGGCCTTTACCGGAACAGCGGCGGCAGCGAAATCCGGTTTCCCCATATCTACCCGGACCTCGTCCACTTTTCCGTTCCGTACCGTCAGATCCAGCGTTTTTATGCCGGCACCGGTGGCTATGGTAAGATGCGTCTTGTCCGTCATACCATGATCATACACATACTTACCCACACAACGGATACCGTTCCCGCACATTTTCCCGCGGCCGCCGTCCGCATTGTACATATCCATCTCAAAATCGGCAATTTCAGAGGGTTTGATCAGGATCAGGCCGTCGGAGCCTACGCCGAAATGGCGGTCGCTCACCAGCCGGGCGGCTCTCCCCGGATCTTCTACCTTTTCTTCAAAGCAGTTTACATAGACATAGTCATTGCCGATGCCCTGCATCTTCGTAAATTTCATATTTCACCTCAGTTTTCCATCAGTTCGATGATCATCTGTGCCGTCTCGGCCATTCCGGTACCGTTGTTCATACTTGTTTTCTGGAGGTAACGGTGAGCCTCCGTTTCCGTCATCGCGTTTCTGTCCATCAGAAGCTCCTTTGCGCGTGAAATCGCCCTGTTTTCCGCTTCCGTGCGCAGGTGCCTGTGCCTTCGGAGTGTCCGCTCATTCTTTTCCTGTATGTCAAGCAGATTGTCGACGCCCTGAATCAATTCACGCGCCTTGATCGGCATGTTCAGTATGGAAATGTCCGGCGCATCCTCATCCCCGTTCCAGTCCGCCGGGGCAATCGCCAGCATCCCGAAGGTTTCGGGAAGATTTTCCCGCAGCTCCCCGCAGGTCATATCACGAAAGCGATAGCTGCAGACCATCACTCCGCAGCCCAGGCGGTCCGCCGCCTGAAGAGCCGCCGTCCCGCTGGTAACCGCAGCGCTGACATGGTATCCGCTCCTCATAAGCAGCGCTTTGATGGAGGAAGCGCCCTGTCCGTCCGGAAAGGCTACTACCAAATTCGCCATAATTTATTCTCCTGCATTCAAAATCCGGATGTTCGCTGCTGATCAGTATTTTGAAAGGTAGGAGTTTATTTCCCAGTCGGAAACGTGCAGTGTATAATCGTTCCACTCGCTGGTCTTGTATTCAAGGAATTTTTCTATTATATGGCCGCCCAGTACATCCCACACAAACGGATCTGCCTTAAATTCCCGGATCGCTTCCCCCAGATTTTCCGGAAGCCTGTCCACATGAAGCTTTTCTCCCAGGGTGGTCCCGAACACTTCCATGTTCATATCCACGCGTGCCGGCGGTTCAATTTTATTTTCAATACCGTCCATGCCGGCGGCCAGGCACAGTGCCAGCGTCAGATACGGATTCGCAGCGGAATCCGGGCTTCTCAGTTCTACTCTTGTATTAAAGCCGGTCGCCGCCGGAATTCGGATGAGCATACTGCGGTTGGTGGAGGACCAGGCAATGTACCGGGGTGCCTCATAGCCCGAATCCAGGCGTTTGTACGAATTTACCAGCGGGTTGAGAACCGCACACATCCCCTTGATATGCTTCATGATGCCGCCGATAAAATAATACCCGGGTTTACTGAGGCCGTTGGGATCCTTCGGGTCTTCGAAAATATTGATTCCATCCTTAACCATGGAAAAATTAAGATGCATGCCGGATCCGTGCTGATCGTTCTTGGGCTTTGGCATAAACGTGGCATACAGACCATGCCGCTTTGCAATCGTACGCGCCGCCAGCCGGAAGGTCATGATTGTGTCCGCGCTCCGGAGCGCCTCGTCATAATGAAGATCAATCTCGTGCTGGCCTGTCGCGAATTCGTGATGGGACGAATCAATCGTATAGCCCATGTCCTCCATGTTCAGAATAATGTCCCGGCGCGCATTCTCGCCCAGGTCATAGGGGCTGACATCAAAGTAGCCGGCATTTTCATGGGTCAGCGTGGTCGGCTGCCCGTTGTCATCCAGGTGGAAGAGGAAGAATTCACATTCCGGACCGATCAGGAATTTGAATCCTTTTTCCGCGGCTTTATTCAGCACCTTCTGCAGAACCATCCGGCAGTCGCCTTCAAACGGTGTTCCATCCGGGTAGCAGATATTGCAGAAAAGGCGGGCTACCTTTCCGCGCTGCGGGCGCCACGGGAAGATGGCCAATGTGTCCAGATCCGGGTACAGATACATATCGGACTCTTCAATCGTCACAAATCCGTTGATCGATGAGCCATCAAACATGATCTTGTTATTCAATGCGCGCTCCAGCTGGCTGGTTGTAATCGCAATGTTCTTCAGAGAACCGAAAACATCCGAAAACTGAAGACGGATGAATTCAACATCCTCCTCCTCAATAATGCGCATAATATCTTCTTTTGTGTACTTACTCATCGTGTCCTCCCCACCTGACGGCCATTTTCACTTATTTTCTGTATTTTCCCTGTAAACCTCGTGTCCTCTTCCCGGGCACTAT
This sequence comes from uncultured Eubacteriales bacterium, assembly GCA_900318615.1. Taxonomy (GTDB): domain Bacteria; phylum Bacillota; class Clostridia; order Lachnospirales; family Lachnospiraceae; genus Merdiplasma. Next base: position 20,698 of record ONLK01000018.1, on the reverse strand, counting down.
CCGCAGTCAAAAACCCTTTTGGTCCTGGCATCATCCTATTGTATAAATCCCTCGTACCGCTTCGCGGTTTTGCGAAGCGCGTCCGGATTTATCCTACTATAGGAAAAAAGGGCATTCTGCTCCCAGAACACCCCCACGCTGATTATAATAATTATTAATTATTTTGTCAAATTATTTCGTATTGATTAAGCAATTTTAATATCCGCTTAACATATCATGAAACTACCGTACGCACAGATGGCTCTGTTTCATATATAATTCAGCTTTCAGAAGCCTCCCTGCACTCCCTTTTCCGGGCGGCCGCCGTCACCCGTCCGGTCTCATCCGTTAGTTTTCCCCAGGTATCCGTATCCTTTACTCCCAGGAGAGAAAAGCCGGCCTCCTTCAGCCGCCGGGTCACGGTATTGATTTCATAGCCCTTCTGGTAGTGGATTTCATCAAAGCGCCGGCACAGACTGCCCTGGGTCTGAACGAACAGCGTCAGATCATACTCATTGATCTTCTGCTCCTCATCCCACCAGTTGTCCCAGATAAAAGAGCAGTCGTCCCGTTTTTCGGCGATGGTACGGCATCCGAGCTCGCTGCGGTATTTGTGCAGCGTGTTCATATCAAAAATAAATATTCCGTCCGGATCCAGATAATTGTACGCCAGACGGAATACCTTCTGAAGGTCGTTCTCCGACAGCAGATAGTTCAGACTGTCACATACGCAGACAATGGCGCGGACCGTACCGTAAAGCTCAAACGTCCGCATGTCCTGATTCAGATACAGAATGTCGTGCCCGGTTTTCAGCTTTTTTTCTTCCGCAATCTGAAGCATCTCAACGGAAGAATCAACGCCGATCATATCATAGCCGGCCTGTGCCAGTCTTTCCGTCATATTTCCGGTGCCGCAGCAAAGGTCGAGGACCAGACCGTCCTCAATTCCGTATTTTTTAAGCAGCTCAATGATCTTCCGGCTCCACGGCCCGTAAGGAACATTATCCATAAATTCATCGTAAACGGCGGCAAAGCTCCCATACATATCCATGCTCATCCCCTGTCAGCGAATCGCTTTTCCGATCAGGCCATAGGAAACGAAGCACATGATGACGCATGCGATGGCGATTCCCAGAAGAACAGCCAGAAATGCTTTTTTGCGGTCAACGCCCAGCAAAGAGGCAATCAGAGAGCCGGTCCAGGCTCCGGTGCCCGGCAGCGGGATTCCGACGAAGGCAACCAGTCCCCAGAACTCTCCGTTCTGTATGCCGCTGCTCTTTTTCATTGCCCGCGCCTCTATCTTCTCAATCGGCTTCTTAAAATGCTTTGTTTTTTTCAGCATCCCAAAAATACGGTTGATCAGAAGCAGGATGAACGGAATCGGCAGAATGTTTCCAATGACACAGAACGGGATGGCGCTCCACATGGGAACATGGAGCAAAGAAGCCACAATGAGGCCGCCGCGAAGCTCCAGGATCGGAAGAAGCGAAACAAAGAAAATAATAAAGTACGGGCTGACATGCTGCCCCCAGTTATTTGCAAACCATGTCGCTATCGAATTAGCCATTGCCGTGAAATCCTTTCTTGCCTGTGTTCATTTCAGATTCCTCGTGTTTACAGATCCTTTGCCGTTTTGTCAGACGTGTTTGCGTACGTAATCCTTCAGGAAATCCAGGAGAACCTGCATCTGTTCATCGGTTCCGATGGTGATTCGCAGGTACTGGTCGATGCGTGCTTTCGGGAAATAACGCACAATGATGTTTGCCTTTCTAAGATCCTGGAATAACTGCCCTGCATCCAGCTGAGGGTGGCGTACAAAAATAAAGTTGGCTTTTGAATCGGCGAATACAAACCCGAGCTCACGAAGCGCCTTCTTGGTCCTTTCGCGCGTTGCTACAATCCGGCAGCAGCAGTCTTCAAAGTAGTCCTCATCCTCAATAGCTGCCTCTCCGGCCAGAATGGACGGCGCGTTGAGGGTGTAGGAATTGAAGGAGTATTTGACATCGTTCAAATACCCAATCAGCTTCCGGCTTCCGAACGCATATCCGATTCGCATGCCCGCCATGGAATGGGACTTTGAAAACGTCTGTACCACCAGCAGGTTTTCATATTTGTGAATAAGCGGCAGAACCGACCGTCCTCCGAAATCAATATAGGCTTCATCCACAATCACGACACTTTCCGGATTTCGCGCGATGATATTTTCCACCTCTTCTGCCGGCAGATAATCCCCGGTAGGCGCATTGGGATTCGGAAATACAATGCCGCCGTTCTCCCCGAAGTAATCTTCCGGGCGGATATGAAAATTTTCATCGAGCGGCTTTGTCTCATAGGGAATGCGGAACACATCCGCCCAGACATCGTAAAAAGAATAGGTAATGTCCGGGAAAAATATCTTTTTCCCGCTGTTGAAAAAGGTCAGGAAGCTCATGGCGAGCACATCATCGGAGCCTACCCCGACGAATATCTGATCCGCCGGCACTCCGAAGTGAGCAGAAAGCGCATCTGTCAGGCGCTGCGCCGCCGGATCCGGATACTTTCGAAGCTCTCCGGCATCCATCCGTGAAAGTACCTTCGCCACCGACGGTGACGGCGGGTACGGATTCTCATTTGTATTCAGTTTAATGATATTCGAAATCTTGGGCTGCTCACCGGGGGTATAGGGAACCGTCCGGCGCACATTATCTTCCCAGCTCATAGGGCATTCTCCTGCTTCTTAAATTCTGAATGACTTTCTTTTCTGCTGTTTTGATCTGAGGCGGTGACGCGGCCTCAGGCTGCGGTGCCGCTCTTATGCATGAAGTCCGTAGTCAGCCGCCAGTCTGGCGAACTGCGGCAGACTGTTTTTTATGGTTTCCGGCGATACGCAGTAAGCCGCCCGAACATAGCCGGGGCAGGCAAAAGAACTTCCCGGTACCATCAGAATGTGATACTCCTTCGCCTTATTCACAAAAGCGGTCTCATCTTCCACCGGTGATTTGATAAACAGGTAGAAAGCTCCCTCCGGTTTGACAAATTCAAATCCGAGTCTGGAAAGTCCCTCCGCTAACATTTTCCGGTTACGGTCATAGAACTCAAGGTTCACCCGCGCATCCAGGCATCGCGCCACTGCCAGCTGCATCAGCGAAGGGGCATTGACGAAGCCGAGAATGCGGGTAGCCACATTGGCAGCTGCCTGTATATCCTCCGCGTCCTCCAGCTCATCCGGAAGAACCAGATAGCCGATTCTTTCTCCCGGAAGGGACAAAGATTTACTAAAGGAATAGCCGATCACCGTATTGTGATAAAGGCGGGTCATAAACGGAACGGAGGCGCCCCCATAGACAAGTTCGCGGTACGGTTCATCGGAAATCAGGTAGATGCTGGTTCCGAATTTTTTTCCGGCGCGCACCAGAACATCCGCCAGCTTTTTCATGGTTTCCTCCGGGTAAACAACTCCGGATGGATTGTTCGGGTTGTTGACGATGACGGCCTTTGTCTTCGGGCTGAGAACCCTTTCAAATTCTTCCAGATTCAGCTGAAAGGTCCGGGTGTCTGCAGGGACTACCCTCAGCACACCGTCGTAGTTGCTCACGTAGGAACGATATTCGCCGAAGAATGGAGCAAATGCAATGACCTCGTCGCCCGGGTTCAGCAGAGTTTTGAAAATTACATTCATGCCGCCGGCGGCTCCCACGGTCATAACAATATTCTTCCGGGAAAAGTTCGTTCCGAACCGTTTGTTCAGCGATTCGGCCACGGCGGCGCGCACGTTCTCAAACCCGGAGTTATTCATGTACCCATGGACAAGCACCGGATCCTGCTCCTCCAGGACATCCCTGATGGCCTTATTCACCTCCGCCGGAGCAGGGATATTCGGATTGCCCAGGCTGAAATCATAAACGTTTTCTCTGCCGTATTTTTCCGCCATTTTCTTACCTTCTTCAAACATGGCACGGATAACGGAACTGTTGGCCACATAACCTTTCATTTTCTGAGCAATCATTTTCTGTCCTCCTTATTGTTCGATAAGCCCCCGGGAACGAACCCGGGAACGCTGACATTGCATCCGCGGTGCCGGGAAATTCCGCTATGCCATTGTGACAAGTCCCTTCTGGATCATCATTGCCGGATGCAGCGCTTCCTTCGCCTGACGCAGTCCCTCGTCTCCGGTATCATCCTCCCGGTTCACATACGTAAATCCATCCATCTCATGCAGAACAAACTGCTGCATAATCATGGTGTAGGCACCCTCGATGTCCGTTCTCGCCTTTTCAACGTGTGCCACAAAGGTATCCGAGCACAGCGGCTCCCCGATGGTAAAAGCAACAATCTCACCGTTCACCCGCAGCGCTCCGCCCGTCAGATGAAGCTCCTTCATCAGCCGGAGCTCATTCATCGTAACACCCAGCTCTGTGTGAAGTTCCGCGTCCACGGTATCATCATACCCCTGGATATCGCGCCATTTCAGTGCCATCTGGAAGCACTCCTCCACGTTGTCATCTGTAATTTTTTCATACTGCCAGTCCGGATAGGTCCGCAGAAATTTGTTCACATGATTTTTCTGCCCGTGATATTTTTTCCCGGACAGGGATGCCAGTTTTTCACGCTCATATACATAATCCGCAATGTCGCGCTCGTATTCGATCTTAAATTTTCCCGGAAACATTTCCTCCAGCATGGCAAATTCTTCGGGTGTGATGACGATCATGCGGAACTCACGGCCTTCTCCGGCCGCGTGCTCCATCATTTTTTCGAGAACACCCTTCGCATTTTCCTTCGGCCCCTTCGGAAACCGGTAGGAATGATGCTCGCCAAGCGAACGGATCACCATCATATCATCCACGATTGCGAATTCCGTCGGGTACATATGCTTCCAAAGATACAGATTTACAAAACAGTCTTCGCAGCTTTTTGACTCCACCGACCGGTAATAATGGTCAATGAGGTCGCGGTCACGAAGCTGCGGTTCCCTGAAATCAATAGCCATTTTTTCCTCTTTTCAGTTATCTTTCCTCTGGGATACATTCTGTTTCACATACAGGCCGGGCGGATATCTTCTGCCGGGCCTGTCAGCCGGTAATCAGGTTCTGCTGGCGCATCACGGCGATGATATCGTACACGTATTTCGCGCATATTTCATCGCTCTCCGCCTCGGCCATGACACGAATCAGCGGCTCGGTTCCGGATGCACGCACCAGAATACGGCCGTCGCTTCCCAGTTCCGCCTTTGCTTTTTCAATGGCCGACTGCACGGCTTCATTCTCCATGGCCGCCTTCTTGTCCGTCACATGCACATTCTTCAGAAGCTGCGGGAAGATGCGCACTTCGCCGGCAAGGGCGCCGAGCGATTTCTTGCTCTCAATGACAACTTCCATGATCTGCAGCGCCGTCACAATTCCGTCGCCGGTTGTCTCCAGTTTGCTGAAAATAATGTGGCCGGACTGCTCACCGCCGATCACATGGCCGTTCTCCAGCATGTTCTCATACACATATTTATCGCCGACCTTCGTCTGCACATAGTCGATGCCCTCCCGCTCCAGAGCCTTGTACAGCCCGAGATTTGACATGATGGTGGTTACGACCGTGTTGTTCGCCAGCTTTCCCTGCTGCTTCAGATATTTTCCGCATACATACAGGATCAGGTCCCCGTTAACCTCATTTCCATTCTCGTCAACGGCAATGCAGCGGTCTGCGTCGCCGTCGAAGGCAAAGCCGAGATCCAGTTTGTTCTCCCGCACGAAGCGCTGCAGGCTTTCAATGTGCGTACTCCCGCACTCACGGTTAATGTTCGTGCCGTCCGGATCCGCATTGATGACATACGTTCTGGCGCCGAGCGCGTCAAATACATTCTTTGCGATGGAGGAGGTGCTTCCGTTGGCACAGTCAAGGCCGATGCGGTAGTTCTTGAAGCTGCGGGTGGCCAGCGAAATCAGATGGCCGATGTAGCGGTTGCGCCCGGAAACATAGTCGATGGTGCGCCCGATGCTGTCGCGGGTGGCCAGCGCAAGCTCCGGAGTTTTTCCGTCGATGTACGCTTCCATCTTATCCTCGATGGCGGAATCAATTTTCTGGCCGTTTCCGCTGATGACCTTGATTCCGTTATCATAATACGGATTGTGGCTCGCCGTAATCATGATGCCGCAGTCGAAATCATCCAGGCGTACGACATAGGCAACCGACGGTGTTGTGGTCACATGCAGAAGATACGCATCCGCTCCGGAAGCCGTCAGTCCCGCCGCCAGCGCATACTCAAACATATAGCTCGAGCGGCGCGTATCCTTTCCGATGACAATGCGGGCTTTGTGATCCTGCCCGTAATACCATCCCAGATACCTGCCAACCTTAAAAGCGTCCTGAACGGTAAGCGTTACGTTTGCTTCTCCTCTGAACCCATCTGTTCCAAAATATTTGCCCATAATTTTCCTTCCCCGGCCGGCGGCCGTTACAATTGAATGTACTTCCTCTTAATCATCCGTCGTCCTGCATGGCCGTCAGCTTTGCTGCCTGATCGGCCGCGATGCAGGCATCGATCAGTTCCTGCAGATCCCCGTCCATGATTTTGTCAATTTTATAAAGTGTAAGGCCGATACGGTGATCCGTCACTCTTCCCTGCGGGAAGTTGTAGGTTCTTATTTTCTCGGAGCGGTCGCCGGATCCGATCTGGCTGCGCCGCGCCTGAGACTGTGCATCGTGCGCCCTCATGCATTCCAGCTGATAGAGCTTGGCCCGCAGAATTTTCATTGCCTTGTCCTTGTTCTTCAGCTGCGACTTTTCATCCTGGCAGGATATGACAATGCCCGTCGGAAGATGGGTCAGCCGGACGGCTGAATCGGTTGTATTCACACACTGACCACCGTTCCCGGAGGCACGGAACACATCAAATTTAATATCGTTCGGATCGATCTGAACCTCAATCTCGTCCGCCTCCGGCATGATGGCCACGCTGGCCGCCGAGGTGTGGATCCGGCCGCCCGACTCCGTTGCCGGGACACGCTGCACCCGGTGAACACCGGATTCATATTTCAGCATGGAGTAAGCTCCCCTGCCGGTCACCATGAAATTGACCGACTTGAAACCTCCGATGCCGATTTCCTCCGCGCTGGTGGTTTCCACCTTCCAGCCCTTGTTCAAAGCATAGCGCACATACATGCGGTAAAGCTCAGCTGCAAAAAGCGCCGCCTCGTCGCCGCCCACCCCGGCACGGATTTCCACAATGACATTGCGCTCATCGTTCGGATCCTTCGGAAGCAGTAAAATCTTTATCTTCTGCTCCAGCTCTTCCACGTTTTTTCTGGCTCCGTCAAGTTCTTCCTTCAGAAGCTCCCTCATATCGCTGTCGCTTTCCGTATCCAGCATGGCAAGATCATCATCGATCGTCCGGTGTTCCCTTTTGTATTCCTGATAGGCCTCCGCCAGTTCCTGTGTGGAAGAAAGCTCCATCATAAGCTTCCGGTAAAGATTCGGATCCGCAGCTGCTTCACTTCCAAGCTGGCGCTCCATCTCCTCCCGGCGCAGAAGAAGTTCATCTAACTTTTCAAACATTCCCTTTTATTCCTGTTACGACTCTGTCCTGTCCGCTCAGATCCCGGACTCTCCGGACATTCATAAAACCATTTTCCGTCATCAGCCCGGCCGTATCCGCGTACTGATCGTATCCGATTTCCATCATCAGCGCTCCGCCCGGAGCAAGGTGCTCCGGTGCCTCCCGGCAGATCCGTCGGTAAAAATCAAGTCCGCTCTTTCCGCCCGACAAGGCCAGATGAGGTTCGTGGTCCTTCACTTCCCGGGCCAGTCCCGGAATCACATCCTCGCGGATGTAGGGCGGATTGCTGACAATAAGATCAAACTTTCCGTCAATTTTTTCAAAAAGATCGCTTTCGATAAAGGTAATCGCCGCCCCGTATTTCCCGGCATTGCCTCGTGCCACGGCCAGCGCCTCCGGCGAAATGTCCGAGGCTGAAACTTCCGAATTCCCTTCCATAAGTTTTAAGGAAACAGCCAGACAGCCGGAGCCCGTACAAAGATCAAGCACGCGGGCTTTATTTTTGCAAACGTCCCGCCTTCTTTTCAGAAACTTCACCGCCTCGCCGGCCAGAGTTTCCGTATCCATCCTCGGGATCAGCACATCCGGCGTGACCTTAAATTCAAATCCCATAAAGTAAGCCGTGCCGGTCAGATACTGAAGAGGAATATGGCTGCCTCTTTTTTCAATCAGCTCCCGGTAAGCCGGAATCTGTTCCTCCGGCATTATGTCACCGGACCTGAGATAATAAACGGCCCGGCTGAACCCGGCCACATGGGATAAAAGCAGCCAGCTGTCCGTCTGTGCATCCTCAATACCGTGGGCTTCCAGATACGTGCGACCGCAGCGCAGCAGCTGTGCGTAACTGTTTTTCCCTTCAAAACCTTCTGTTTTTTCCATCTGTGCTCTGCCCTCAGGCGCTCTCGCCTTCCCGGTCATTCTTCACACAATCCGTACCGGATGGCTGCTGCTTTGGCGCATCCGCCGACCCGGAATCTTCTCTCTCCGTATCCCCGCTCAGGTCGTAATGATATCCGAAGTTTTCATTCAGATACTTCTTCCAGTTGAACACAGCCTCCACCGAGGCAATGCCGACTTCGATCTGGCTGTCATCCGGTTCCCGGGTGGTCATATGCTGCAGTGCCAGCCCCGGTTTGCTCATCATGTTGACAAACCAGTTGTCATAACGGCCGGCCAGCCGGATAAACTCATAGGAAACACCCGCGATCACCGGCATCAGAAGCAGGCGGACCAGCACTCTCCATACCGGAGAACTGACGCGGATGAACAGGAAGAAAATGACACTGACGACGCAGACATACAGAAGGAAGCTGGTGCCGCAGCGCTTGTGTTCACGCGAGCTTTTACGCACATTTTCTACGTTCAGTTCCAGCCCGTGCTCAATGCAGTTGATGCATTTGTGTTCGGCGCCATGGTACATGAATGTTCTCTGGATGTCCTTCATGCGGGAGATCACCCACAGATATCCGAAAAAAATAACCATGCGAAGCACGGCCTCCGCAATGGAAATCAGTGCTTCCGAAGACGTTACGAGGTGCAGCAGCCGCGACAGAGCATAGGGAAGCATAATGAAAAGAGCAATGGAAATAACAAGAGAAAACGTGACGGTAAGACCCATCAGCAGTCCGTTGTCCTCCTTGTCCGTTTCTTCCGGCTTTGGATTTTCAGAACGTTTTTTAAGTTCGGCGCGCTCCTTTGCTGCCTTCTCATCAAACTCCCGGATAATCTTATCCGCTTCCTCCGTCTTTCCGGATTTCTTCAGCCTGTCCGCCTTTTTTACGGCTTTTTTCTGTTCATCCTTCAGGCGCTCCTCCAGGTCCTTTTCATCCTCCTGCGCATAGAAATCAGCTGAGTACATCAGCGATTTCATTCCGAGCACCAGCGAATCAATAAAACTGAAAACGCCGCGAACAATGGGTATATGAGCCAGCTTCTCCGCTTTGATCAGGCTGTGGTATTCCTGTGTACTCACGGCTATTTTTCCATCCACCGTGCGGACAGCTACCGCATAGCGGTCACCGTTGCGCATCATGACCCCTTCCATGACCGCCTGGCCGCCAATGTTAGAATACTTCATGCATATCCCCTTTCAGATTCCGCTTTCAAAAAAGGGCTGAGGCCGTTCGACCTCAACCCCTGTATTGTTGGTTATATCCATTATTTCGTCATGCCATACTTCTTGTTGAACTTTTCGATACGGCCGCGTGCCTGTGAAGCTTTCTGCTGTCCGGTATAGAATGAATGACACTTGGAGCAGACTTCAACGTGGATCTCTTTCTTTGTTGAGCCGGTTACGAATGTATTTCCGCAGTTGCATGTAACGGTTGCCTGATAATTCTTTGGATGAATTCCTTCCTTCATTTTAAACACCTCTCATAAATTTTGTGAACTGCTTACGACGCTTCGCGCCGTCGGTTTCCGGCCAATGCCGTTCCTCGTGTTTCCGCGGCAAGATATCCCGGACTAACCCTGCAAGTCCCTGCAGTTAAGCTGGTTACTGAATCACGCTTATCAAGCTATAAGCGAACGTATTATATCATGCGTACTTTTCTATTGCAAGAGAATAATTCCAAACAGCCTGCCGTCCTGATCTTCCGGCCATCTTATCGCCGGCATTTTTCTGTTTCCGGGTTTTCTTATCCTGTTTCCGGATTTACTTCTGCGGAATAACCGGTACAAATTTCGCCTGGTTCATAAGCGGATGCTCCAGACGGATGGCTCCCTTCACCGGGCAGACCATAACGCAGGCTCCGCAGTAATAACATTCTCCCGGATACATCACAACCGGCGGATGTCCTTTGCCCTTCTCAGCCGGCGGAACCAGAACATCGCACTGACATACACGGGCACAGCGTCCGCAGCCTATGCAAAGACTGGTGTCAAACCGGATCGGACGCGCGCTGCAGGGAACCGGGCTGACGGTATATTCGACCTTTTTCATTCTCATTCACCTTCTTTTCCGGCGCCGTACTGCCTGGCCGCCCATGCCATATAATCCTGGTTTCGCTTTTCATATTCATCCTTCAGGGTGCCGGCGTAATCAAGCGGCACATCCCGCTCGGCCACCCTTCCGTTCTCCAGACGAATAACCATATGCTTCCGATCATTCTCCGGATCCATCTGCGGATAATCACTGCGCTGAAAACACAGCGGTGCCGAACTGGAATGGCGGACCAGAGAAGCATTCAATGTCATCTGTGAGACTGTCAGAATATCCATCACCTCGTGGATTCTCATGAGGTCATGCGGATTAGCCGCATACAGCTTCGGCACCCAGTCCGTCTCGTAGGAGTGAAGCAGGTCCAGTCCCTGCTTCATCAAATCCTCGCAGCGAACCTCGCCGCAGTAGTTCTGCATGCACTTGCTGATGGCCATGTTAAGCTCCTTCCAGCTGACGGATGTCTCCGCGTCCGCAAACATCGGAGCGAACAGCCGCTCCCGCTCTGCGTCTGCATCTTCGGGGTTATACTCCCCGATGGATACTCCGCCGGCATATTGAGCGGCCTTCCGGCCGGCGTATCCGCCGGTCGCACAGGCAAATCCTGCGCAGTCACTGGCAAACAGCTGGTCCCCGCCGGCAAAGACGCCGGCAATGTTTGTCATGAGATCCCAGTTGTGCATGATGCCGCCCGGTGCTCCGAAAAACTGACGTTCCTGCCCCAGGAAGGAGGCTGACTGCCATCCGTTTCCGTAGCTTTGCAGCATATATTTTTCCGGATCAAAACCGCGGTCCGTATAATTCTGATAAATCGGAATTTTCGTTTTTCCCTCCTCGCCGACCATCATGCCCCAGATGACCCTGCGCTCCCACGGACTCATGCGGCTTAAATCGGCATAAAACGGAAGCTGGTATCCTTCTTTAATCAGCGTGTCAAAATCGAGCGTTTCCGGTCCGCGGTACTCGTATTTCGGATTGTCAATCACGCCGCCCTTCAGGAAAAACTTCTGTCCCGGCGCCGGATAATAGCGCTCCTGCTCGGTTTTCAGAATGTTTCCGTCGCGGTTGACATAGGGGATCTCGACGCCGCGCGCATCCACCATTGTAGCCGCATACCAGGTGTTATGGTTATTCCCGGTTCCGTACGGCGGGAAGGAACGGCCGGATGCCGAAAATTCGGCGCGGACGCTTTTTTCCATCATTGTAAATTCCATGCCGGCTCTCCAGCCCATGGCGTGGCCGGAGCCGATGCTCTGGAACGGGCGGAACTCGCACAGTCCTGGCATATCCGCATTAAAAAGCCACACGCGGGCCGGGCGGGACATGGCGAGGATAACCGCCTTGGCCCGGAAAATATAAAACTTCCCGGTGTGAACATCCATGCCCATGGCTCCGACGCCCCGGAGGCATGGCCGGCCCTGCGCATCCCTGCCTTCCTCCTTTACCAGCAGCGCCGTTGCCTCCGTACGGTTAAGGACGCGTACGCCGAGCTTTTTAAGCTGTGCTGCCAGCGCCGGTTTGAAGGTGCTGCCCCACACGCGCAGCGTGAAACGGTTTTTATAATCGTAGGCAAACATCAGCTTTGTCCGGTCATCCCTGAAAGGAGCTCCCTTAAATTCATCCTCCGTATCCCGGATCTTTCCTCCGAAGCTTTCCAGATCCAGCATGCGGTCGTATCCTTCCCGGCATTCAATGTAATGCGCAATGCCGTTGGAATAGCCATCCTGCTCATTAAAATAAGCGGTCGCAATTTCTTCCGGCGTCACCTGCGAACACGGGTTGGTACAGGCGCTCTCCCAGTGGTCGAAACCTGTTCCGGCGCTTCCGCTTCGTTCAACATCCCCCTTTTCCACAAGAAGAACCTTCTGTCCGCGGCGTGCTGCCCCGATGGCGGCAAAGCAGCCGGCAAGGCCGCCGCCGAGTACCAGCACATCAGAAATCAGCTCCTCCGTCTCACCCATCTCATTGGCATAAGGCCACGAATAGTCTGCTGACATGTCGTTTCACATTTCCTTTCCTTATTTCCGTTTATACTGCTGTTTTTCTATTTTCTGCACTTCTTCTGGATTTTTCCTGTATTTCACTTCCATGCCTGCGGAAGCCGGATTTCCTTTTATGCGTGCAGCCGCCGGATGCCCCTTATGCCTGCTCCGGCTGCCGTACGTCTGCCCCGGACAGTCCGGCTGCTTTCAGACAGGCAGCCTTGTGTCCGGGAGCAACTTCCTTCAGCGGGATGTCTCCCTGCCGGCACGCGTCATCGGCGTACGGGCAGCGGGCTGCAAAGCGGCAGCCCGGTTTCGGGTTTACCGGGCTTGTCACTTCTCCCTGCAGCAGTTCCCGGCGCACATGCTGGCTGGAAATATCCGGAATGGGAATAGCCGCCAGCAACGCCTTCGTATACGGATGGCAGGGATGATCAAAAATTTCATCCGCGTCTGCCTCCTCCACGCACCTGCCCAGATACATGACCATAATCCGGTCGGAAATATGTTTGACAACCGACAGATTATGCGTAATGAACATATAGGTCAGTCCCATCTGTTCCTGAAGATCCATCAAAAGATTAAGGATCTGTGCCTGGATGGAAACATCCAGCGCCGAGACCGGCTCATCGCACACGACAAATTCCGGGTTCAGGATCAGGGCACGGGCTACTCCGATTCGCTGGCGCCGTCCGCCGTCCAGCTCATGAGGATAGGCCATCACGAGGCGCTTTGCCAGTCCGACCGTGTCCATCATATTGTCCACCCGCTCGTCGATCTCACTGCGGCTTCTGCAGACCTTATTGACAATCAGCGGCTCTGCGATCAGCTGCGCGGTCGTCATCCGCCCGTTCAGGCTGGAGTACGGATCCTGAAAAATCATCTGCATCCTGGGGCGAATCTGCTTCATCTCTCTTTTATCCGCTTTTACCAGATCCTGTCCGTGGAATAAAATTTCACCGCCGGTTGGCTCATTCAGGCGCAGAACGGTTCGTCCAAGTGTGGACTTTCCGCACCCGCTCTCTCCGACCACCCCGAGCGTTTTGCCGCGGGGGATATCGAAGGTCACATCGTCCACCGCATGCAGATAGCCCCGGTTTATCTTAAAATATTTCTTCAGGTTCCTTACCTGCATGATGCTTTCACTGTTTTCGTTGAGCCTGTCACTCATGCTTTGCCTCCTTCCGGATTCCCGCAAAATGGCAGCGGATCTGATGTCCGTCCTTCTCCCACAGCGGCGGCTTTTTGCTGCGGCACTGATCCGTCGCATACTTACAGCGCGGCGCAAACCTGCACCCTTCCACAGGCACCGTCGGATCCGGCATCAATCCTTCGATCGGCTGAAGCCTTCTGGCTTTCGTCTTCAGATTCGGGATGGAGCCGAACAGGCCTTCGGTGTACGGATGATGATCCTCGCCGGCAAAAATATCCGCCAGCTGACCGTACTCGACAATCTCCCCGGCGTACACAACCCCCACCGTATCGCAGGTTTCTGCGACAACGCCGAGATCATGCGTGATCATGATCATGGAGGTTCCATATTTGCGCTGCAGATCGCAGATCATGGAGAGCACTTGTGCCTGAATAGTCACATCCAGCGCGGTGGTCGGCTCGTCCGCGATCAGCATCCGGGGATCGCAGATCAGTGCCATGGCAATGACAACCCGCTGACGCATACCGCCGGAAAACTGATAGGGGTACTCGTTTTTACGCTCCTTCGGAATGCCGACGAGCTCCAGTGTGTCCTCCACCTTTTTCTCTATCTCTTCCCTGCTCAGATTCTTTGTATTGTGCAGCCGTACGGTCTCACCGATCTGATCGCCGACCGTCAGCACCGGGTTCAGTGCCGTCATCGGGTCCTGGAAGATCATGGATATCTTCTGTCCGCGGATTCCCAGCAGCTCCTTCTCACTCATTTTCAAAAGGTCCTGACCCTCGAACAGAATTTCACCGGAGGTAACCCGGGCTGTCCGTTTCGGAAGCAGGCTCATAATTCCAAGCGCCGTCGTCGTTTTGCCGGCACCGGTCTCCCCCACCAGCCCCAGGGTCTGTCCCTTATTCAGGGTGAAACTTACGTGATTGACCGCGTAAACCGTCTCCAGATCCGTCTTGTAAAGGATGGAGAGGTCTTTGACTTTTAAGATTTCATTATCGCTCATGTTCTCCTCCTTAATCCTTCAGCTTCGGATCCAGAGCATCGGTCAGTCCATCGCCGACCAGATTAAAGGCCAGAGAGGTCAGGATGATGAAAATGCCCGGGAATACCAGCAGGTACGGCGCGGAAAACAGATAGGTTTCCGCATTGGAAAGCAGTGAACCCCATTCCGGCGCGGGCGGCTGTATGCCCATGCCGATAAAGCTCAGTCCGGCTGCCGAAAGGATCATATCGGAAATGCACATCGTCGTATTGACAATGATCGGTCCCATGGCGTTCGGCAGCACGTAGCGGAATATGATACGGCCATTACCGGTTCCGTAGGAGCGGGCAGCTTCCACGTAATCCTGATCGGCTACCGTAAGTACAACCGAGCGGATCAGCCGGACGTTGCCCGGCACGCAGGAAATGGTCATGGCAATGATCAGATTTCTCAGGTTTGTTCCCAGGGCCGCCACCACAGCCAGCGAAAGCAGGATCGGCGGCACACACATGAAAACATCCGTGATCCTCATGATAATATTATCCACCATGCCGCCGAAATAGCCGGCGCTGGCACCGAGAATAGCTCCGAAAAACAGTGCCATGAGGCTGGTGCTGACGCCGATAATCAGTGAGTAGCGGCTGCCGTGGATCACGCGGGCGAAAAGGTCACGCCCGTACTCGTCCGTCCCGAACCAATGGGCGGGACCCGGTCCCTGCAGACGCTCCGAGCCTGCCTGCTCAATGCATTTGGAATAAGGAACAATCACGTCTGCAAAAATAACAATAAACAGAATAAAGCACAGGATAACAAATCCGGCCAGCGCCGTTTTGTTTTTGATAAACCGGCGCCAGAATTCCTTTACGGACGCCATCCTTCTGGATTTTCTGTTTGTTTTCTGAACTGATTTATTCACGGCTCCTGCCTCCGTTCTGGTATTTCGCCTTAATTCTCGGATCGATGAACGCATAGAGGATATCGACAAGAAGAATAACCAGACTGAACAGGAAGGCCAGAAAAAGCGTAGCTCCCATAACCATCGGGATATCCTTCTGCCGGATGGCCGTGGTCAGCAGCGTTCCCATGCCGGGCATGGCAAATACGGTCTCCGCAATAATAGCTCCGCCCAGGGAAGCACCGAAGCTGGTTCCCATCGTTGTAACGACGGGGATCAGTGCATTCCGAAGCGCATGCTTATAGATAACCAGCTTCTCAGGTGCCCCTTTCGCTCTCGCCGTGCGGATATACTCCTGGCGCACGGTTTCCAGCATGGAAGCACGGGTAAGGCGCAGCAGCCCGGCTGCGCTGGTCAGGGATACCGTGACGGTCGGAAGAATAAAATTCTTCAGCGATCCGGAGCCGAAGGATGGAAGCCACCCCAGCTTCAGTGAAAATAACAGCAGGAGCATCAGTCCGAGCCAGAAACCCGGGATGGAGGCAAAGATCAGAGCTGTCACCACCAGCACGCGGTCGATGGCCTGATACTGTTTTACCGCGGACACGATTCCGAGGGTAACTCCCAGAAGCGCAGATACGCACATAGAAAGCACCGCCAGGAACAGCGTATTCGGAAAGCGGGCCAGAATACTGTCGATCACCGGCTGACGGGTCTGATAGGAAATTCCAAGGTCATGATGGAAGATTATATTTCCGATATAGGTAAAGAACCGGATCAGGAACGGCTTGTTATAGCCGAATTTTTCATTCAGCGCCGCGATGTCCTCCGGCCTGGCTGTGATTCCCAGGATAATCGACCCCGGGTCGCCGGGCGTCAGGGACAGAATGGTGAAAACCAGAAAGGCTACCCCAAGCAGAACCGGTATCATGTAAAGAAGTCTCTTGATAATATATTTTGCCATGATGAAGGCTCCATTCCTCTGCATAAGACAGTGGGGGCAATTTCATTTGCCCCCACCATCGGTAATTTTATGTTCAGGTCTGACTCAGTTCCAGGAGAACTGATTGATATAATAATAACCTTCCAGCAGGAACTCCGGCACCTTCAGATCCGAGCTGTACGCATACAAAATATCCGGATTGCAGATCACCGCATACGCAGCCTCATCCTGCGCCTTTGTAAAGATCTGATTGAAAATTTCAGAGCGTTTGCTGCTGTCTGTTTCTGTCTTTGCCTGGTTGAACAGGTCGTCCATGGCGCTGTCAGAATAACGCGCATTGTTGGCAGTGCCGATGTAATCCGTCATGAGTGCCATCTCCAGCTGCTGCGTGTCCCCCTCCAGTGTCATTTCCAGGGCGGAAATACCATAATTTCCGGAGGTCAGGTCGCCGATGTACGTGTTGAACTCTTCCACGGAGATGTCCGCATTCAGCCCGACGGCTGCGAGATCGGACTGGATAACGGTTGCCAGCGGCTCATACTTTTCAGCCACAAGGATTGTACCCAGGTCGTACGGGGTTTCAATGCCGGCTTCCTTGAGAAGTTCCTTCGCCTTGTCCGGGTCGTACGTATACTGCGGCTGGTCATCGGAATAGCCGAAGCGTGACTTTGCGCAGATGTTGGAATTTTCCTCCGCCTCGCCGTCGTACACAATATTGATGACGTTTTCACGGTTGATGGCGTAGTTGACTGCCTGTCGGAAGGTCGGGTTATTGAACGGTTCCTTTTCCGTGTTCATGGTGACATAGGAAAATCCGGAAGTTTCCGCTCTGGCGATGGTAATGGCATTGTTTGCCTCCAGCTGCGCCAGGCTTGAGGACTCGATTTCCGCAAAGCTAACCTCCCCGGTCTGAAGCGCAATGGCGGTGGTGGCGCTGTCCGGAATAACCTCGATGGTCACGCTTTTTATTGCAGGAGCGCCGCCGTAATAATCTTCATTCGCCTCCAGCGTAATGTTGCTTCCGGTTGCACGGCTGACAAATTTATACGGGCCGGTCCCGTTGGGTGTAGCTGCGAATTCATCCTCTCCGACGGAATCG
The DNA here is from genome assembly GCA_900318615.1 of uncultured Eubacteriales bacterium. Taxonomy (GTDB): domain Bacteria; phylum Bacillota; class Clostridia; order Lachnospirales; family Lachnospiraceae; genus Merdiplasma. Next base: position 3,199 of record ONLK01000018.1, on the reverse strand, counting down.
TAATACGCTTTCGAAGCAATGTGGCAGGAGGAAAGTCCCAGCATAAACGGAGAGTATGGCTGTGACAGATGGCATACGACGGTGTGCTCGTCCTTTGCCTCCACCGTATCAAGTCCGTCCACATTGGAACCCTGATACTCGCTTTTCTGATACTGCTCCAGTGAGAATACAACATCGTCCGCAGTCAGCGCTGTCCCATCCTGGAAGGTAACTCCGTCTCTCAGATGAAAGGTATAATCCAGGCCATCATCGCTGACCTCCCAGCTTTCCGCCAGCCTCGGCTCCGGATCTTCCGCTCCGTCCGGATTCATGTAAATCAGTGGATCATAAATCTGGTTCAGGACCATGGCTTCCACCGATGTGGAATAATTCATCGGATGCAGCGTATCGATATCCTCACTGACCGCAATTACAAGATTGTCATCCGCGGCGGAGGCGGTCATGGACAGAACGGCTGCTCCGAGCATCGCCGCTGCAAGAATAGCTGCTGTTTTTTTCATCGTGTCATCCTTCTTTCTTTTCTGAGATTAGCCGGTCTGAACGCAGACCTTTGTTCTTGTTTTTCCATATATAAGTATTTGTTTTCCGTTCTTTTGTTTATTGAAAGCTCCGGAATTACTGAAAGTTTTCCGGAAATTCATAGGCGGAAAAGGCATTCATCAGATCAATGCCTCCCTCCACGTCATCCTTCGATACAACACAGCTCTGACTGTGCGGATAGCGGGTCACCACGCAGATCCCGCCGGTCTTAACCCCGCTCCCGTTCAGGTTCATGCTGCCGGCGTCTGTCCCGCCCCGGTCAATCACTTCTCTTTGATAGGAAATGTGATTTTTCCCGCAAAGCTCTTCCATCACCGCAACCACGCCTTCATCGGAAATGGAGGAGGGATCGCAGATTTTTACGGCGATGCCTTCCCCGACGGCATTGCTTCCGGTCAGATCATTCGGGTAATCGTGCGCCGGTGTAATGTCGACGGCGATGCCGATGTCCGGGTTCACCTGGTGGACCGCCACAAGCGACCCGCGCGTACCAACCTCCTCCTGCACAACAAAGCAGTAATAGCAGTCATTCGGATAACTTCCGTCGTTTTCCTTCAGCGCCTCGATCATCTGGTAAACACCCAGCCGGTCATCGAGAGCGACCGCCGCAATCCGGTTGTTCTTCATCGGACGATAAGAACCCTCATACGTACAGCAGTCCCCGATTTGAACGTACTTCTTCGCATCTTCCCGGCTGCGGGCTCCGATATCGACAAAAAGTTTTTCAATTTTGTTGCCGGCTTCCTCAATCGGCCCGAAGCAGCCGACCACGCCGGTCATCCCGTTCCGGAAAATGACACGCTCATTATATGCGGCTCCGGCCCAGTTCCAGCCCATGTTACAGATTTTTAAAAGCCCGTTTTCCTCGATGGCCTTTACCATAAACCCGATCTGGTCCATGTGGGCGCTGTACATAATCTTCTTTGCGTGGGGACCGCCCCGGCCCTTCTTCAGGACAATAAGATTTCCTATGTTATCCGTCCACATTTCGTCCGCCCAGGGCCCCACGATCTTTTCGATTTCCCTGCGCACACCGCTCTCATAGCCTGAAACACCCCACAGCTGTGTCAGGCGTTCAAGCAGCATCTCATCTCTCAATTCTGTCACCTCGCAGGAGGGCGCCGTTTGACACCTGATAAGACAGATGCGCAGGCGCTTAATCTCCGAAATATTTTGTAAAAAAACTGCCCTTATTATACCTTTTACGGTAAATAAAGGCAATATCAGAAAACTTTATATTATAAAAAATAAACTGCCGGATGATAAAGAATACACTCCCGATTATACATACTTCTTTCCGGTTATACGTACTTCTGGCGCCGGATGCGTGCCACCAGCTCCGCATTGTTCCTTGTATGAAGAAACATGCTCAGAATATTCTCGGCAGCTTCCTCCGTTTTCATGGAACTTAAGGCGCGGCGCATGTAGAACACAGCCTCCTGCTCCTCCTGGGAAAGCAGCAGATCCTCCCGCCGGGTACTGCTTGCATTGATATCAATGGCCGGGAACACTCTGCGCTCGGAAAGTCTGCGGTCCAGCACCAGCTCCATATTGCCTGTCCCCTTGAACTCCTCGTACACCACATCATCCATTTTGCTTCCGGTATCGATCAGCGCGGTCGCCAGAATCGTCAGGCTTCCGCCTTCTCTCATGTTCCTGGCAGCGCCGAAGAAGCGTTTCGGCATGTTCAGCGCAGCCGGGTCCAGTCCGCCGGAAAGCGTGCGCCCGCTCGGCTGTTCGGTCAGGTTGGCGGCGCGGGCCAGACGGGTGATGGAGTCAAGCAGGATGGTAACGTGCTCGCCGTACTCGACCAGTCTCTTGGCGCGCTCAATTCCCATACGCGCAACCCGGATGTGATGCTCCGGCTCCTCATCGAACGTGGAGTAGAGAACCTCAACCCTCTCCCCAACAATATCCTCCCGGATATCCGTTACCTCCTCGGGCCGCTCGTCAATCAGCATAATCATTAGGTGCATGTACGGATCATTCACAAGAATCGAATGCGCAAGCTGCTTCAGAAGTGTTGTCTTGCCGGCTTTCGGCTGGGATACAATCATGCCTCGCTGCCCGCGCCCGATGGGAGAAATCAGGTCCACAATGCGCATCGACACATCTCCGCCTTCCCGTTCCATCTTCAGACGGTAATTCGGGAAAATCGGCGTCATATCCTCAAAGTTCCGCCGCTGCGCCGCCTGGGAAGGCGGCATGCCGTTGACTGTATTCACATAAAGAAGGGCGCTGAATTTTTCCTGCTGGGCACGAATTCGGGTGTTGCCCGCAATAATATCCCCTGTCTTGAGAGAGAATTTCCGTATCTGGGACGGAGCCACATAAACATCATGATCTCCCGGAAGATAATTGTCGCTGCGGATGAAACCATAGCCGTCAGAGAGCACCTCCAGGACTCCGGTCACTCTGTTGCCGCTATCCAGGGAAGAAAGCTCCATCGGCGGACGGTCTGAAGCTCCCGTCTCCCCGGAAGACGGGCCTGGCGCGGCCAGGCTGCTGCCGCGGCTACTTTCAATCCGGTTATTTTCACTCCGGCCATCCTCGTTCCGGTTATAGTCGTTCCGGGCGTTTTCATTCCTGGAATTTTCGTTCCGGCTATAGTCGTTCCGGGCGTTTTCATTCCGGCCGGAGGACAGGCTGCGGCGCTGGT